>JAJCYI010000090.1 GCA_029263015.1 Saprospiraceae bacterium
ACAGCAAAACGGACGACGACGAGCAAATCACGCTAGTCGAACCAGTTTTAACTCTGAACCAAGAGCAGTTCTTCACCGTAGATGGTAACTTGGTCGCTCTGGGCGAGAACCCAGATAACCTAGATGCAGGTGATACGATAACTTATCGCTCAACGATAGCTCACGACGGAGCAAGTAACAGCAATGCATTTGATCTAGTGTATAAGGATAAGCTACCAGAGAATGTGACTCTTCAGAAGGTAACCGTCAATAATACGGAGCTAGTAGAAGGAACTCACTTCAATGTAGTTAATGGAGAGTTGATCATAGATAACCTTGAAGGGGTCAACCTAGACGACCTAGCTCAAGGCGACACTCTAGTGATCGAGTACGACGTCACAATAGATAATACAGTAGCTCTGGGAGATAAGCTGAAGACAGATGTGACCTTAGACTTCACATCGACTCAAGGTGAGAACGTAGATGAGCGAAGCGGAGATGATGGTGTCGCAGGAGCTTTGGACGACTACCAACTAAAAGATGATGTCGAGACAAACATTCCAGCAACGATAGAAAACTTGACCGCAACTATCACAGGAACCGAGTTTGCAATAGGAGATAAGGTTCCAACTGCGATTGCAGTAGACCTTATCGAAGGAACAACCGAGAACACAGTGATAAGACATCAGTTACCAGCAGGAGTAAAATTAGATCCTAACGATGTAACAGTGGACTTGGGTAATGGTGTAACAAGTGAGCAAGTAAATATAAGCGTAGTGAACGGTGAACTGATCATCGATCTTGGCGATGTAGTTAATGCGGGCAACGATGGCTTCAACCAACGCGATACCGACATAACAATCACTTTTGAGAGTATCGTCGAAAACATAGTTGAGAACCAAAGCCTAGAGACAAGAGATTTCACGACGACAGTGGAAAGTCGAGATGGCAATGGTGATTTGGTAGACAGCAAAACGGATAACGATGATCAGATCACATTGGTCGAACCAGTTTTGACGATAACCCAAGAGCAGTTCTTTACAGTGGATGGTAACTTGGTCGCATTGGGTGAAAACCCAGATAACCTAGATGCGGGTGATACAATAACTTACCGCTCAACGATAGCACACGACGGAGCAAGTAACAGCGATGCCTTTGATCTGGTGTACAAAGATAAGTTACCAGAGAATGTGACATTGCAAAAGGTAACTGTGAATGGCATAGAGCTAGAAGAAGGAACTCACTTTAATGTAGTTGATGGTGAGTTGATTATCGACAACCTGGAAGGGGTCAACCTAGATGACCTAGCTCAAGGCGGGGCTTTACTGGTTGAATACGACGTCACTTTAGACAATGCAGTGGCTTTGGGAGATAACCTGAAGTCAGATGTAACCTTAGACTTCACCTCGACTCAAGGCGAGAATGTGGATGAGCGAAGTGGAGACGATGGAGTAGACGGAGCGGTAAACGATTACCAACTGAAAGCGAGTGTCGAAACAAACATCCCATCAGCAATCGGTGATATAACAGCGACGATAACGGGAACCGAGTTTGCGATAGGAGATAAGGTTCCGACAACGATTGCGATAGACGTTATCGAAGGAACAACCGAGAACACAGTGATAAGACACCTGTTGCCAACAGGTGTAAAACTAGATCCTAACGATGTAAACATCGACTTAGGCGATGGAGTAAGCACCGAACAAGTCAATATTAGCGTAGTTGACGGAGTGCTCATCATCGACTTCGGTGACATCGTCAACGAAGGCAACGACGGCTTTAATCCTCGTGGTACAGATATTACAATCACTTTTGACAGTGTGGTTGAAAATATAGATGCGAACCAAAGCCTAGAGACAAGAGACTTCACAACAACAGTGGAAAGCCGCGATGACGATGGAAACTTAGTAGACAGTAAAACGGATGACAATGAGCAAATCACACTAGTCGAACCCGTCTTAACTCTGAGCCAAGAACAGTTCTTCACCATAGATGGTAACTTGGTCGCTCTGGGCGAGGCTCCAGATAACCTAGACGCGGGTGATACGATAACTTATCGCTCAACGATAGCTCACGATGGAGCAAGTAACAGCGATGCCTTTGACTTGGTTTACAAGGATAAACTACCAGAGAATGTGACTCTTCAGAAGGTAACAGCAAATGGTGTTGAGCTAGTAGAAGGAACTCACTTCAATATAGTCAATGGCGAGTTGATCATAGATAACCTCGAAGGAGTCAATCTCGATGATCTAGCTCAAGGCGACACTCTAGTGATCGAGTACGAAGTGACTCTAGACGATGCCGTAGCTCTGGGAGATAACCTGAAGACAGATGTGACCTTAGACTTCACATCAACTCAAGGTGAAAACGCAGATGAACGAAGCGGAGATGATGGAGTTGATGGCGCAGTAAATGATTACCAACTAAAAGATAGCGTTGAAACGAATATCCCATCAGCAATTGGTGATATAACCGCAACGATAACGGGAACTGAGTTTGCGATAGGAGATAAGGTTCCAACAACGATCACTCTAGATATAATCGAAGGCACAACCGAGAACACAGTGATTAAGCATCAGTTGCCCGCAGGAGTGAAACTAGATCCTAACGATGTGAACGTGGACTTAGGTGATGGAGTAAGTACGGAGCAAGTGGTTATAACTGTAGTGGATGGCGAATTAGTCATCGACTTCGGTGACATAGTCAATGAAGGCAACGACGGCTTCAACCAACGGGGAGCAGATATAACAATCACTTTTGACAGTGTGGTTGAAAATATAGATGCCAACCAAAGCCTAGAGACAAGAGACTTCACAACAACAGTGGAAAGCCGCGATGACGATGGCAACCTAGTTGATAGCAAAACGGACGACAATGAGCAAATCACACTAGTCGAACCAGTTTTAACTCTGAACCAAGAACAGTTTCTCACTATTGATGGCAACTTGGTAGCATTGGGTGAGGCCCCAGATAACCTAGATGCAGGTGATACAATAACTTATCGCTCAACGATAGCTCACGACGGAGCAAGCAACAGTGATGCTTTCGACTTAGTTTATAAGGATAAGTTACCAGAGAATGTAACTCTTCAGAAAGTAACCGTGAATGGCACAGATCTAGTGGAAGGGACTCACTTTAATGTAGTCGATGGAGAGTTGATCATAGACAACCTCGAAGGAGTCAATCTAGATGACCTAGCCCAAGGCGACACTCTCGTCATTGAGTACGATGTTACTCTTGATGACACTGTTGCTCAAGGAGATACTCTTAAGACAGATGTAACTTTGGACTTTACATCGACTCAAGGTGAGAATGCAGATGAGCGAAGCGGAGATGATGGCTTTGATGGTGATTTGGATGACTATCAACTCAAGGATACAGTTTTAACCAATGCAGAGACTAAGCTAATTTTAGATAAAGATCTGCAAGACATTGCTTTTGATGAAAACTTTACTATTGGGGAGCTTGTTCCTTATCAACTAAAAGTTGACCTAATTGAAGGTCTGACAGAAGGGGTTGTCATCACGGACATTCTTCCTGAAGGTCAAACCTTTAATGGCACTTTTGAAATTGAAGTGCCCAATGAAAATGTGACCTTTAGCCAAGAACTAGAAGTTGATTTTAACGAAGATGATAACACGATTACTTTTAGCTTTGGTGATGTAACTAACACAGGAAATAACGACATAAACGACAACTTCTTCATTTTGAATTTTGAAGGTGTCATTGAAAATGTTGCGAGTGTTAACAACCAAGATGTCCAAACAAACGAAGCAACCGTTAGTTCGGGAGATTTGAATTCTACAGATGACGCCAGTATTACGATTGTCGAACCTCTACTTGAAATTACTCAAAGTGTTGATAATAACTTACCGCATTTCAATGAGATTATTACCTACACTATTGATATTTCTCATGTTGAGGCTAGTGAAAGTGATGCTCATGATCTTGAAGTTAGGATTCCGATACCTGAGGGTTTAAGCTTTGTTAATGGATCTGCTGGTTTACCAGATGGAGCTCAAGTCAACGAAGACAATCCTAATGAAATTATTGTTACCATCTCGACACTCGACTTAGATGATACAACCAGTTTTACTTACCAGGCGAAAGTCGGAAGTATTAACGAAACAGCTCTACGAGATGTCATAGATGTTGCTCCTGTTCTTATATGGGATACTCTCGAAGGTGATTCTGAAGGGAACCAAATTCAAAGAACCGGACGTATTGTGGATGATGGCGGAAATGTCAATGACCTTATAAACGATACGAATACGGCTGTTACAGTATCAGGACAAGACTTAAGAGTAGAGGTCGATAATGGACAAGATGTTATTTTACCAGGAGATACAGTCACTTACACTTTCACTGTAACCAATGATGGTAATGAAGTAGCTACTGGGGTTGTTCTTACGAATACTATTCCTGTCGCAGGAGTTACCTTGATTGATGACGGAGAGGGAGTTGTTGAAGACGGAGTTATTAGCTTTGATATTGGAGATCTTGCTCCTGGCGAAACTGTAACCAAGACCATTACAGTAAAAGTGGATGACATTCTCGCAGCAGGGATTGATGATCTATTTAATATTGTGAGCGTTGATGATGATGGACAACATGGCGAAGACCCTACTCTTGAAAATCGAGAAGTGGTAGAGGGAGATCGCTTAGATGCTTTCCCTGACTTGGTTGTTTCCATTGATGATACTTTGGATGCTGTAGAAGCAGACCAGACCTATACGTACACAATTGAGTTTACGAACATAGGAACTCAGGACGCCACAGGCATTAAAGTGAAAAATTTCCTACCAGAGGAAGTGATTTTTATCGAAGCGACAGATAATGGAATTTTTGATCCTGAGACGGGAGAAGTTCTTTTTGAGTTTGATGAATTAAAGGTTGGTGAAGTTAATACTGTTGAAGTGACAGTGAAAACTCTCAAAGCTTTTGTTTCTGGAGTGGAAGAAGTCGCTACAACTGCAACAATTGAAGATGATGGGATTAATGGTCCTGAGATCAGTTTGGCCAATAACGAAAATGAAGATGTCGATGTTCTTATTGCGCAACCTGATTTATTCTTAACCATTGATGATAATTTGACCACTGTGTCTCCAGGACAAATCATAGAGTATACGTTAACCGTAATCAACATTGGAACTCAAGAAGGGACAGGGGTTCAGATCTTGGATGCCATTCCAGAGAACACTAGCTTCATATCTGCAGGAGGAGGTGTTCTTCAAGGAAATCAAGTGATCTTTGACATTGGCGATTTAAAAGTAGGTGAATCAGCTACTGTTACTTTGACTGTGCAAGTAGACGAAAAACTTACTCTTAATACCTCTATTAGTAACACTGCCAGTGTAATTAACGACGGACGAAATGCAAATGATAGTAATTTAGCTAATAACTTTGCTTTCGATCTTAACAATGTCTTTTTCTTTAGTTTTGATGCCTTTGATGCTGATGATGTTTTTGGCGATGATCTCTTTTTTAACAGAGGTTTTGGAGATAGTGAAATTGCCAGGATTATTACCTTAGATCCTCTTTTTAGTGGTTCGGCTTCACCAGGTTCCGTGCAAAATGTGATTATCTATAGCAGTACAGGTAATGTTCTGGCTACTCATAGCGTTATGGTGGACACAGGAGGAAACTGGATGGTGAGTTTTCCTGCTGTTGTTCTAGATGAAGCTCCTCATCATATGGAAATAGAAAGTACCGGTTCTTTTCTCCACAATGAGTTTGGTAATTTCAACTTACGTACTTACTTCTCTAACATGGTCATTGGCTCTATGGGTTCAGCTCAACAAGTGCAGTCGATGACTGATATTTTTGAGCAAATGACTGAAATGCGAATGGAAAATATCATGCAGTGGCAAGATGGCTCTCTCATTGGCTTAGAGATGGGCGAACTTCCTTATGGTTACGAATTTCTAGCCACTGGTTCTTTGCCGATGTCAAAATAGTTTTAAAGCTAAAGATAAAAAGAAGGGACTCAGTATTCTGAGTTCCTTCTTTTTGAAAAACTCGGGTCTTATAAAAATTCTTATCCGAAGCAGTTAATACGGAAAACTCATACCTTAAGATAATAGTCAGTTGAATGCAAAGTATGAAATGGTATAATACATAACCTTGCTTTCATAATGTATCTATCAACAAAAATACAAAGAAAGATCGATAATGGAAACACCTCGTAAAATTAAGTTAAATTTTGCCTCTTTGGAAGCTCAGTATGTTAGCCAGTGTAGTGTTCAAGCAACCACACAAGAAGTTTTTCTGAACTTTGCTGCGAGTTTACTTCCTGGTAGTGAGCCAGGAGAGTACATTTTACCTGTTCACACTCGCATGGCGATGAATTATCATACTGCTAAGAGGCTAACAGGGGTTTTGCAAGCGACTGTCGCTAAGTATGAAGAAGAGAACGGTCCTCTTACAGAGATGAAGTCTTCATCGGAAATTCCTGTCGAACAAAGTAAACGTTCTGGATTTCCTAAAATAAAAAAGTAAGAGCTTCGCCTAAATTTGTTTCTGGGATGCAAAAAATACTTTGGAATCTTTTGCTTAAAGCTTAAGGTAAAATATGCAATTACAGCCGCAAGCCGATTCTGAGATAACTTTAGATCTTAACCCTCTAGATCTGCAAAAAAATGTTATTTCTATTTGGCAAGAATTTTCTCAACGTGAGCAATTTTTTAAGAAACTCCTTTCTTTTTTACTCAATTTAACCAATGCCCGAGCAACGGTTCATTTGCATAAAAAAGGAAAAAAATTTGCAGTGAATGAATATTTGTTGACAGCAGATATCACAAAAAAAGGGGAAGAGCTTCTTTTAGCTTCTTGCCAACTGGCTGATCAAGCATGTTCTTTGGGCCATAGTCTTGTGGAAAGTGTCTCGGACGAGGAAAATATTTGGTACCTTCTTGTCTCTCCTATTCTTGAAAATCCTCAGAGCACCCAAGCGGTTGCTTTGATTTTAGAGTTAGAAGAGGGAGATGCCCCCGAACCTTTTCTTGTACTTCTTCAACTTGTCTGTGCCTCTCTACCTTTGCTAGGAGTGAAAGAAAGAGCTCAAGAGCAGATTAAAGTAGCTAAACAAACTTCTATGTTTATAGAGTTGATAGGCATGGCTCTGGGAGAGAAAGAGCTCTCTCGTTCTGCTTATGTTGTTGCAACTGAACTGCAGCAGTATATGGGGTGCTCAGAAGTGGCTATCGCAGTAAGCTCACATTGGCATTGCCGCATGGTTGCTATCTCAGGGAGTATGAACTTTGATTCTCGGAGTATCATCGTTAAATCAATGGAAACGGCGATGCTGGAAACAATCCGTTCGCAAAAAGTGACAATAGTTCCTGTTTTTAAAGAAAACCGCTACGGAATTCAGGTAGAAACAGCCCATAGAGATCTTTTGCAGCTAACCAAAGGAAGCCGTGTTATTACTCATCCGCTGCGTGATAACAAAGAAAATATAATAGGGTGTTGGTTATTTCTCTGGAATCAAGAACCTGCCGGAAGCCAAGATGATTTTTATCTAATTGAGGCAGGAAGTCCTCAAATTGGCAATTTACTCCATCTACTCAAAACATACCGCCCCTCCTGGTTAAAACGTTTTCAAAGACAATTTTTTGTTTCTTTGGGAAAAAGTAAAGTCATTTTTTCTCTCCTTTTTCTCTTAGGCTTAGTTTTTCTTTCACATCTACCCTTCCCCTATGAAATAGAAGCTCCAGGAGAGTTAACTCCCGAAATACGCTATATCATCGGAACTCCGTTTACAGGTGTTTTACAAGAAGTCCACGTTGAGCCTGGAGATTTAGTTGAAAAAGGGCAAATTCTAGCTCGTTTAGATGACCGAGAAATTCGCTTAGAGTTGTCTTCTTTGCTAGAGTCTCTCGCAAGTGTACGTAAGCAAGTAGACTTGTTTTTTGCTCAAGAAGAAATTGCAGAGTACCAAAAAACGGTATTAGAATCTCGCAAGATAGAAGAAAAAATAAAACTTCTGGAGTATCATTTAGGCAATCTAGAAATAAAATCTCCTGATACAGGAATTGTCTTGATTGGAGATTTAAAAAAATCCTTGGGTTCTCCTGTGAAACTGGGGGACCCTCTCTTTGAGATAGCTCCTCTCGAAAAACTTCTTTTAGAAATATTTGTTCCTGAAGAAGAAATACCGTTTTTGAAAGTGGGAATGTCAGGTGAACTTAGGATCAACTCGTATCCTGAAGAAACTTGGCCTATTATTTTAAAATCAATATCTCCTCTTGCCGTATTAAAAGAAAACCAAGCGACTTTTTCTGCTAAAGCTTTTTTCTTAAATGCTGGCCAGCGTTTTTTACCTGGCATGAAAGGGAAGGTTCTTTTAGAAGCAGAAAAAAGACCTCTTTGGTGGATCTATTTTCATAAGCCGATCAACTGGTTACGAGGGAAGCTATGGTGGTAGAAGAAAATGCTGCTCCCTTAGAAGATTTTTCTGTTAAGGACTTATCGTCTCTTACCCCTCGATTGCGTAGTGACTTACGCGTTACCTACCAAAGTTTTAAAGAAGAACCTTGTTATGTCATAGAGGACCCTTTTCATTCACAATTTTTTCGTATGGGCTTAATTGAATATAAGTTTATTTCTCAATTGAATGGCAGAAGAAGTGTTGCTCGAATTATGCAAGCGTTAGTTCACGATTTAGGAGAACAAGCTCTTCTTGATCATGAAGTTCTTCAAATATTAGAGTGGCTTGCCCACAACAATCTTTTAGATACAGGGAGAGTTTCGGCAAAAGAAAGAGAAAAAGCTGCTCTTCCCTTGAGCTCAAAGCTTTCTCAAGTAATTTTCCTCAAAATTCCTCTCGGCAATCCCGATTTTTTTTTACGATATCTTCTAAGGTGGTCTCGGCCTTTCTTTTCTCTCTACTTTTTGATTCTCTGGCTAGTGCTATTTTTGACAGCTATATATACAGTATCTAAAAACTGGGAACGTTTTGTTGCGGGAGGCTCAAGTATCATTGCTCCCGATAATTTTCTTATTTTAACTATCATTTGGCTTTTGCTCAAAGTCGTTCATGAAATCTGGCATGGTTTAGTTTGTAAGTACTATGAAGGAACGGTTCGAGAAATCGGAGCAATGCTAATTCTTTTGATGCCTATTGGCTACATTGATACCACAAGTTGTTGGGGGTTTACCAACAAGTGGCATCGTATTTTTGTTGCGTTAGCAGGTATTTATATTGAACTTTTTATTGCTTCTATCTGCATTTTAATATGGGAGCAAGTCGAACCAGGAATACTTAGTCAAGTATGCTACAATACTGCTATTATGGCCAGTATAACTACCATTTTTTTTAATGCGAACCCTTTGATGAGGTTTGATGGCTACTATGTTTTGTCGGATTGGCTAGAGGAGCCCAACTTTTACTCCAGAACAAGATCTTTCCTGGTTTACCTTTGGAAGAAGTATTGTTTAGGAATAAAGGTTTCTTTTCCTGAGATTTCTTGGAAAGAGCAATGGCTGTTTTTTAGTTATGCAGTGGCAGCATTGTTTTGGCGTTGGGGAATTTATCTGGGAATTATTATTACATCTAGTTTTCTTTTTGGTGGCTGGGGGCTTATCTTTAGTGCCTTAGGAGTTATTAGCTGGGTAGTTGTTCCTCTTTTCTCTTCCTTGAAATATTTATTTCTAGGAACAAAGACGGAAAAACCTCATTTCTTACGAGTTTCCGTCATTCTGTTATCAACAGGAGTCTTAATTTATTCTTCTATTTACCAATTTACCTGGCAACAATCCTTGTCTTTTCCTGCAGTAGTTCTTTACAACAGAAGTGAAGTAGTTCGAGCCTATTCACCTGGTTTTATTAAAGAAATTTATGTGAAAAATGGAGACCAAGTAGATTCTGGCACAGTTTTAGCTAGATTAAGGAACGTGGAAGCAGAAGTTCGCCTTCGTAGCTTAGACCTTGATATGTCTCTAAGCAAATTGCGAATGCACCAATATCAAAAAACAGATATTCGAGCAATGCAACTAGAACAAGAAAGAATAGTTTTACTCGAAAAAAGACGTTTAGAAGAAAAGATACTCTTAGATTCTTTACTCATTCGTTCTCCTGTTGGTGGATTTGTGGAGGCTCCTGAATTAGATTCTTTTGTTGGACGATATCTCAGTACAGGTACTCCTTTATGCACTATTTACCAACGAGGAAATCTTAAGTTGAAGATTGCTATTGCCCAAAAAGACATGGATGATTTCCAAGACCTTTTAGATAAAAGGGTCTCCATCCGAATGAACAACGGGGAGCAAACAGAGTTAAGCGCAATAATAAAAAAAATAGCCCCCAAAGTCACTCTCGATCTTCCCCACTTTGCTCTGGCAGCTCCTTTTGGAGGTTCTTTGACTGTCCAGGAAATGAACCTGGGTGGAGAAAGAAAATATCGTCTTCTTTCTCCTCACTTCCTCGCTGAACTAAATCTAGAAAAAGAGATATCTTCTTCTCTCAAAGAAGGACAAACGGCTTGGGTTAAAATATATAGAAAACCTGAATTCATTGGAAAGTCATTGTTTAGACAAATCAAAAATTGGATAGAAAGTCGTTATTTGGGAGAAGGGTTTTAGATTAATTTAAAATTTTAGGGCTATTACAAAAAACAAGCGTATTGAAGGACACTTAGCATGTTATTAAAAATTCAAAAATCTATTGCCTTGTGTAGCGTATTGGGCATTTTATTAGGTTTGATGATGAGTTGCACTCCTTATGGAGCAGGGTTTAAAGAAGATTATTCAGTTGAAGAGTATGAGGAATTGGTAACTCGTGAATACATAGATCGAGTGAAAGGTGAAGGAAAAAACGCTGCAGAAAAGAAAGTAATTGAAAAGAGAATTTCCGAAGAAAAAGAGCAGGACGATACCGAAATCACTAATTTTTGGTGGTACCAAGCGCTTCAGAAAAATTTGACGGAACGTGGAGAAGTGCATAAGGCTAATCTTACAGATTTATATTTTTCAGCCTTAAAACACTCTAGCCAAGTTAAAGTCTTTGCTGATATTCCCATCATTCGGAGAACAGGTATTCAAGAAGCTTTAGGAGAGTATGATCCCATAATTTTTGCAGAAGGAGGGTTCAATCGAGTTAATGAACCCGTAGGAGATCAGTTAAAAACAGGAAATGATGGCCGCTTTAAAGAAAACGAGTACTTTTTTGAGTTTGGGGTGCGCAAAAAATTCTTAACCGGAGCAGAAGCTAGTTTATCTCAGAGGCTTAGAAGAGTTAGTAATAATTCCGAATTTTTTGACCCTAATCCACAAGGAGTGGGGGAATTGACTTTGCGTGTTCTTCAGCCTTTACTATATAAGGCGGGTATCGAGTATAATGAAAGTTTTGTAAAGTTAGCGCGTATAGATTCACAAATTTCTCGGGGAGAATTTCGCCGACAAATGGAATCGCATCTCCTAGAGGTAACCCGAGCTTATTGGGCCCTTTATCTTGCTAGAGCAAATTTACTTTTACGTAAACAAGTTTTAGCAGAGATACAAAAGATAGACCAAGAGATGACTGTGCGAGGAGATATTGACGCTCTGCAAAGTGAAATCTATCATACCCGAGCAGCTCTCTCCTTCCATCGCACTCGGATCATTAGAGCAGAAACGGGGGTTAGGAATGCAGAAGATCGGCTGATCTCTTTGGTTAACTCACCTGAGCTAACCAAAAGTCAAATTCAAGAAATAATTCCCCACGATATTCCTATTACCCAGTGGGTAAATACCGATTTCCAAGATTCTGTTTTAAATGCTCTTCGAAATAGGCCAGAAATTAAGCAAAATCTTCTCCAGATGCAAGCCTCTAAAATTCGTTTAAAAATGTCAAAAAATGAGTTATTGCCTATCCTTGATGCAACTTTTGAAGCTAACATATCAGGACTAGAAGCAAGTGGAGATGCTTACCGTGCTTTCAATCGCGAATTTTATGATGGTGATCCCGGTTTTAAAGTAGGACTTCGTTTTGAGTTTCCTATTTATAATCGTAAAGCTCGTGCTCGTCACTTACGTAAAAAGATTGAGCACAGACAATTGCGCAACCAATTTAAAACGGCCCTTGAAAGTGTTCTCTTAGAAGTCAAAGTTTCTGTCCGAGAAATTCGCACTACTTATGAGGAATTTGTTGCTCGTAAAGAAAGATATATTGCCGCAGAGAGAGAACTTAACTCTTTACGAGAAAGGCGAGTATTAGAAACCATTCTTGACCAACGACAAGACACAAGTAATTTCTTACGCATTCTTCTACAAGCTCAAAATGTCTTCGTGGAAGCTCAATTTGAATTTATCCGCAGCTTGGTAGATTATAATTTATCTATCACTAATCTAAAAAGAGCCGAAGGAATCTTCTTAAGTTTCTATGGAGCACAGTTTAGAGAGACCTACGATACTAACGATGTTCCTATTTGGTCTACTCGTATTAACTCCGAGGATTCTTGGCGGGATGAAGGGGTTGAGGATATGCTTCCTAAGATGCTTAACGAATATGATGATAAAGCTTTAGGGAAAGAATAACAGTTTTTTGAAAAGAAAAACAGTTTTGTGAAAAGAAAAAGGCTATGCTTATTTGTTGGGCATAGCCTTTTTTTCATAAGAACTAAAGCACACGATTTTCTGAAAAGAAAAAGGCTATGCCTATTTTATAGGGCATAGCCTTTTTTTCATAAGAACTAAATTGATCTTATCAAAATAAACTTAGTACTTCAAAACGAATACTGCTATGCTATTTAAAGTGAATTATTAGTAGTTCGTAAAAAAGAACCTAGGTCAAACGGTTTTGCGTATAATAATTTATAACTTTAACAAGTCATTCTGGCTCAGATCTAATAAGAAAATCAAAAACTTTCAGAAGGAGTATTCCATGAGAATATGGTTAACAGCGTCTCTTATCTTCTTTATGACTGTATTGAGTTTGGCTCAAGACGAAAACCCTGAAATGATTGCGCAAATTCTTTTCGAAAAAGGGGAAAACCTTTATGAAGAAGAGTACTATGAAGAAGCTTTCTCTTGTTATGAAAAGGCTGCTAGCTTTAATCATGCCAAATCCCTTTACATGTTAGGGGTTATGTATGACAATGGAGACTATGTTATAGAAGATAACTCTATGGCTTTAAAGTACTACTCTAAATCGGCTGAACTCGGAGAAGTTGATGCCATGATAAACTTAGGTTTTCTGTATGATGAAGGAGAAGGGGTTGCAGAAGACAATGAAAAAGCTATGGCTCTATACCTAAAAGCTGCCGCTTTAGGAGAAGTTTTTGCCATGTATAACATTGGTTTAATGTACGAAGAGGGAGATGGCGTTGAGAAAGACGAAAAACAGGCTTTTCAGTGGTTTTTTAAAGCAGCTGAAAAAGAGGATGAAGATGCAATTCTAAAAATCGCTCAGAGGTATGATAGAGGCTTAGGAGTAGAAGAAAACAATTCAGAAGCTCTTTACTGGTATTTAAAAGTTGATGAATCGAGTCATGGTGAAATTGCTTTTAGTGTTGGAGTTCTTTATGACGGGACGCCTGGAGTTACAACGGATTTAAAAAAGGCTTTTGAGTGGTATTCAAAGGCGGCTGAATTAGAAGATACTAAAGGAATTGTTGCCGTAGGAGACTGCTATTTCGAAGGCAAAGGAGTGTACCAAGATTTTACTCAAGCTATGGAATGGTATGAAACTGCTCTTTATGATGAAGATGAAGAAGAAGAGCTTGAAGTAATTGCTAAATATTTTTGGGCCCTTTACTTGAGTGAAGCCGCTGATGATTTAGATCAAAGAAGGATAGAGTTTTTACAAGAATCAGATAAAGCTTCTGAACTGAGTATTTTAGCTATCTTAAATGCTTGGAAAGGAAAGAAGCAAGAAGCCCTTTTGTGGATTCCCTATGGAGAAGAACAAAACATCCTGCGAGTAAAACTGCTTCTGGAAGGGAGTAGCCCATCTCTAGTTGAGGAAATAATTCTTCAAAATGACCTCCAAACCCATGAAAAAGTCCTTAAATGGTACCATGAGCAAACTAGACAAGACCAAGATGTTCTATTTTTCAAAATTCTTCACGCTTGTGAAACGGGCCTTGCCGAAAAAATCCTCGATCAAGATTTAGAAATACTCTCTAAGTCTTCTGACTCTGAATATTTAAACCTAGTTTCTCAAGCCCAATCTCTTAAAGACATAAGCGTAGATGGAAAATTTGAGGTGCAAGAGAAACAAGCAAAACTTGATCTAGTTGACTTCATAGAAGAAAAAGCATTTGAGGAGGAAGAAAGTGAATACTTGGAGGAAGAGGAATTTATTGAAGAAGAGATAGGTGAAGAACCAGAGCTTCCCCTTGAAAATATAATTGCCGAATCTTTTTTTGGAGCCATTAATGATGCTCTAAGAAGTTTGTTAGGCAAAGAAAAGCTCTATGAAGACGAGGACATGGATGAAGAGCTCTACGAGGACGAGGATATGGATGAAGAGCTCTACGAAGACGAGAATATGGATGAAGATCTCTATGAAGACGGGGACATGGATGAAGAGCTCTATGAAGATGAGGACATGGATGAAGAACTCTACGAAGATGAGGACTGGTAAGGTGTAAAGGCATTGGAAAGAAACTTTCCGTTTTGAAGAGAAAAGGCTAGCAGGCTGGTTTACTAGGCTGCTAGCCTTTTTTTGTTAAGATGTACAAATATGGTGCATGTGTAAAAAGTTTTCTGAGTTTTCTTTTTGCCGCGAATGCGGCAGTGGCACGTAGCCAGGGAATTTATTCCCTGGTGTAAGAGAGTCCAAGAAGAAATGCCCTTTAGGGCATCGGCAGTTAATCCCAGAGATATTTTTCGTCATATTCGATGCCATGTTTCTTGAGTAACATGATAAATTCCTCCTTGAATGTCATTTTTTGATGATGTGCAGCCTGATTTTCAATGTACCTGGAAACAATATCAACCATAGATTCGCTGACAGTAAATGCTCCATAACCAGATTGCCATCCAAAACGAAAAGACAAAAAGCTTTGTTGGTTTAGCCATTTGGAGGAACTACCCTTGATTTGTTGGAGCATATTTGGGACAGTTGTTGACTTTGCAAATCTAGCCAAAATATGAACGTGATTTTGTGTTCCTCCAATAGTTATTATTTTCCCCTTTTCACTACGAATAATTCCTCCGAGATAACAGTAAAGGTTTTCTCGAAAACTGTCGAGGATAATGTCTTTGCGGTGTTTTGTAGAAAAGACGAGATGATATTTCAAGTTGGTAAATGAATTTGCCATATTATACCTCATATTACCTAAAGAAGGTATTGCAGAAGATCTGTCACAGAGTGACAATAACCTTCAATGATAACATAGACGAGGGACAGAACTGAGGAGATGCCAGATGTTTATACCAAAATCTCGCCAAAAAACTCTCTTCGATTTGGAGTTTGATTTGCCGGAGAAAATGCTCGGACGCATAAAGAAGACCTGGGCCGAAGTGTTTTTGCAAATAATAATACCTTTACTGGTAGAGACAGAAGAAGAATTCGCCGATTTGTATAGCAAAAACAACGGCGCGCCCAACACTCCAGTGGCTTTACTGCTGGGGGTTTTGATTCTTAAAGATATTTTCGATCTCACGGACAACGAGACATTGGAACATCTGGAGTACAATTTGCTATGGCAATATGCATTGGACATACGTTTTGAAGATGCCCATGTTTGCCGTAAAACACTGCACAACTTTCGAAGCAAACTTCTCGACTCAAGCCGGCACCGTAAGATATTCAATCTGTTGACAAAAAAGATTATCGAATTGTTCAGTCTAAATATCGGATGTCAACGCCTTGACTCAACTCATATTGTTGGCAATATGAAAATCGTTGGACGCCTGGGATTATTTGTCCAAACCATCGAGTAATTTCTATTTAAATTAAAGAGAATGGCGCAAAAGGATGCAGAAATAGCAAAGATTATCGAGCAATTACCCAAGCAATTTCACAAGCGTTATCTTGAACGCGAAGGATATTTTGGTGATGTTCGTAGTTCGCAGGCCCCGAGAAGATTGCAAACCTGCGCTGAGGATATCTGGAAATTGCTAGACATATTCAAAGAAGATTTGAAAATATCCAAACTAAAGCAATTCAAAATACTCAAACGACTTTTCAAAGAGCAATGCGAAATAGTCAACTCTGATGACGATCAGGAAAAAATCCAAGCAAAACTTCCCGATAGCGACGAGAAGGAATCGACTGCTCAAACCCAGCTCGAAGATGTTGCAACATCGTCCACACAAGACCCAGAGAAAATATCTAACTCTCAGCCGACAATCGAGGTGAAAGACAAGCGAAAAATAGGCGCGGATTCGCTACAAAGCCCAACAGATCCCGATGCGACCTATGGACACAAGGGCAAAGGCTATGAATACCAGATAGCCGAGACCTGTGATCGCGATAATCCTTTTCAGGTGATTACCGAAACTCATCTCAACGGAGCCAATGAGAGTGACCAGACGCAGACGATTCCAATGATAGAGAAATTGGATCAGGCAAATACAAAACCCAAAGAACTTCAGGTAGATGCCGGTTATGTAAGTGGTAAAAACATTGTTAATGCCCAGGATCAGGGAGTTGAACTTATCGGCCCTCTGCCAGGTAAACCGGCCTCTGACAAAATGTCTTTGATCGACTTCGAATTCAACAAAAGTGACACTCGCATAGTTGCAATGTCCCAATCAAAAATCTCCTCTACAACAGGGAGAGACCGGAGATAAACAGGGCTACTGGGTGGTGTTTGCAAAAGAAGATTGTTCTACCTGTCCTTTTTACAACGATTGTCCCGTTAAGGGCAAACGTACTAGGCGTATCGAATGGAATCGGGAAAAACTGGCTATTGCCAAAAGGCACAAAGAAGTAAAGACTCGTGAGTTTAAAGAAAAATACAAAATGCGATCGGGGATAGAAGCTACCAATTCTGAACTCAAAAACAAACATGGAGCTGCAAATTTGAAGGTCAGAGGATACCTAAGAATAGACTTGGCAATGACCTTGAAATC
>JAJCYI010000091.1 GCA_029263015.1 Saprospiraceae bacterium
TTTCCGCCATACTTTGTTAAAAAAAATGACCGTAGCTATGGCTATGCTAATTTTTTTTGCCTTGTCTGACGAAAAAACCTGCCTGCCGGTAGGCAGGTAACCTCGTCAAAAGTGTCGATTATTTAACTCCACCTACTTAGCTGTCCTGCCGAGTAGAAATGCTTTGTAGTAGAGAATATAGAGAAGGTTTGGCTTGATGCTTATCAGCAAGAGGTTTTTGAAAAGCTGTCGCCCGTTGTTGGATAAGGTGGAGAAGGGGTGGTTGAAAGGGAAGTGTGGGGTTTGAGGGGGAGGAGGGCCTCGTTGTGACAAATATTTTGTTCCAAAACAAACAGATCTGAGTTGATATTTCAAGTTTGACGCAGCGTAACTAGAATTCTAAAAACAAGCAATCTTCGATTTCTAAGCCCAGCAGGGCATTCCTGTGGCGGTGCAAAGTGAAGTGACGCAACAGGATGTTGTAAATTACGCTGTGCCAAATTTCTAATAACGGGGAATTTGTGTTTATTATCTTAGCTGCTTATAAAATCAAATTATAGATATAATGGATGAAAAAGAGTATAAAATAAGTAGAAGACAACAAAATTTTGATTTAATCAAATTTATCTTAGGCACTGTAATACTTGGGCTAATAGCACATTGTATTAACCTTCATATCCAAAAATCCAAATTGGAATTGGATGCTCAGGAATTTGAAAAGGAATATCTAAAAGTTTATATTGATAATTACGTAGGAGCAGACAATAAAACAAAAGCAGATTTTCTTAATTTCATGAGATTCTTGTCCTTTTCTGATAATAGAAAAGAAAGTTACGACAGTCTATTTAAATATGTACAAGCAGAAATAGATTCAAACTTATTATTGAAAAAGGAGCTGAACCTTTCTATAGATAAATCGGATTCTCTCTTTATGGCATTTGAGGATACAGAGAAAAAACGAATTCAATTATCAAGTAAATTGAAAAACACAAATAAATCTAATGCCAAGTTAATTAAATCTTTAGGTGATAGCCTTGCCAGAACTATTATGATAAAAAATGATTTAGAACATGCAATATCAAAAACGGAAGATAGAATGGAAGAATTGATTGAAGAAGCGGGTGCTGAAAATCTTTCCGTAAAATCTGAAATAACAATTAAAGTTTCCACAAGATCCCAAAATAGAAGTATTCCAATTCGTAATGCGGAGGTAATAGTAACTGCTATTAGATATCCTTCCTTTGCGGAAGTAGTTAGTACAAACGAAGATGGTATAGCTATAGTTAATATTAAGAATGGGCCTCATAAAGGAGAGAAAATTAAAATACAAATTTCAAAAAACGGTTACAAGCAGATAAATAAAGAAATAAAATATAGCCGATTCTACAGTACTTTTGACCTTGAGCTTATTAAGCTCTGATTGCCCGTCGTGATAAGTAAATTCACTCCCAAATAAATAAAAAACGGATTGTTATTTCAAGTTTAGCCCAGCGCAACTTGAATTCTGAAAACAAGCAGTCTGCGACTGCCAAACACGGCAAGGCAATCGCACGGAGGTTTCAAAGTGTAGTGGCGCAGGATGTTGCAAGTTGCGCTGTACTAAACTTACAATAACGGGAACGTTCGATTTCCCCAATACCCTATTGCATAAAATTCAAGTCAAGTTGAAAAAAAGGTGAAATTCGCAAAATATTCAAGTACACTTGAATATTTTATGCCATCCCCCCAGGGCTGTTAAGTGCTAAGGGTTTTAATGTAAAATGATAAATAATAAATGTAAAAATAAGGCACACGTAACCATCTGATATAAAATGTTTTACGCGACGGCCATTTTTACATTTTAAATTTAAAAACGAGAACTTAACAGCCCCAACCCCCTCACTCCCGCTCCAACCCTCGTATCCTTTTCCCCACTTCAATATGCTGAATTTCTTCCCTGAGGAAATTCGCCTCGTTCACTTCGAGGTTGGAAAAATATTGCAGGCCGCTGCCAATGACAAGCAGCCCGAACACCAGAAGCAAAATGAACATGGCGATGAAAGTAATGGTGATGCTGAAGAAAACAGCTCCTTGCACATCATCCAGCAGGAAGTTCATGCTGAGGTAATCGAGCAGGCGGAAGAGCAGGTTCTCGCCAAACAGAAGGAAGCTCGAATCGAGGATGAAGAAAAAAAGTATGCCGCAAGCCAGTAACGAAAAGGTAAGCCCGATCATTGGGCCGTAATTGCCAGTGGCCAGGTTGTTATTGCGGGCCAGGCCTTTAAAAACACTGGCTCCTTCCGATACCATGATTTGTGACCACATAAAAAAGTAGGAAAAAACGAATGCGACCAGGATAATCGTGAACCATTGGTTGGTCAGCAATATCAAATTGAGCAGAATCACGACCACCAATATTTTTAGAAAATTCAAAATGTTGACTGTCAGGTGGTTAGAAGACCTGTCTTCCTCTCCTTCAAAAACGGGGGCGTCTTTTTCGACAAGCGAATGGGCCGTGAACGCCATGCCTGTCATGACAAGTGTTGTGATGTAAAACAGCCAATCGTGGTTTTCATTGAAAAAAAACTGTGGCAGTGTTCGCATCGTCCCGAACATATAGTCATGAAAAACAAAAAGATCGGTAACGACCACTTTTGAAAAGGCGAAAGCCCCCAAGCAAAAAACGCCAGCCCCCACTACTGCTGCCCTAATAATGGGGCGCATGTTTTTTTGAAAAAATAAAAAGGTATCGGTAAAAAGCTCCCCGGTGGTCTTGGTGCTCGAAAAATCAACCTCCCTGACTTGATCGGGATTCATCTTTTGTTTTTTCAAAAAATCTTCCATGCCCCCCTGTGCCTTTTTTCTGGGAAAAATAACAAAGTAAAAAAGGACAAATCCCAGGCACATAAAAATGAAAAACCCCCTCAACAAGTCAGGAGCGTCGGTATATCGGGTCATAAAACTTTCGATAAAACCTGCCAGGACAAACAGTGGGACGGTGCCGATCATGATGCTTGTGCCCCGACGGGCAGCTATCTGGAATGACCTTATCCGAGACAAGGTGCCAGGGAAAACGAGTCCCCGACCCATAGTAATGCCAGCAGCACCAGCGATCACAATTGATGAAATCTCGAATGCACCATGCATCCACACTGTGAGGAACGACTCTCCAAACAAGCCTTTATCAATGAAAAAATATTGAAATGTGCCGAGCATGATGCCATTGAACAGCAAACTGCCAATGGTGCCGATGCCGTAAAACACCCCGAAAAGAAAAGTAATCAGCGCAACGATCAGGTTGTTCAGCGTGATTCCCAGGAACATATTGAATTCTCCACGTTCTTTGTAAACGGCCATGGGATCGCCCGATGCGATGTTCGCATTTGTCATTTCAACATAAGCATCGCCGAGGATGGAGCGGAGGAATTCTGGCTCGGCAGCACAGGACAACATGCCGATGGCCATGGCCATGATGAACAACAAAAAGGAAAACAGGAGGTCGTAACGGGCCTGGTAAAGGAGCAGTGGTAGTTCGTCCAACCAAAATTCGGCAATGCGGCTTCGCTTGGATTTTTTGCCTTTGTATATTTTAAAGAAAACCCGCTGGGAAAGCCCGTTCAAATAAACCCGAACGGAGCGGTTTGGGTAAAACGTGCGGGCATACGAGAGGTCGTCGGTCACTTGTATGAACAAGTCGCTGAGCTTTTCGGGGGCATGCCGCTCACCTGCAAGTACCTGCTCGAACTCTTTCCATTTTTCCTCGTTTTGGCGGATGAACGATGTTTCACGCATTGGTTTGTTGTTGATTACGGGTCTAGTATGTACGAGTCATTTGCCTTAGGAACTATGTAGAAACAGTCAAAATTGTAAATTTATTTTTTCATAGTTCCTCATTCAAAAACCATTGGCAAACAGCAAGTAGCGAAATTACAAATTCCTGATATTTTATAGATGAGTTTGCTCTGTCGTCAATTTAGGGTCGTGTAAAGTATCAAGTGATCGAAGAAGGTAAAACTTCAATACTAACTCAACGTGAGTTCTGGATAGCAATCTTATTGTCCCGTTAGGGACGGAACATGGGTAGCCAAGCATTTGCAGGGGTTTTCACCGTGCCGTAGGTACGCAACGTGGAAAATGTTACGTACCTACGGCACGAAAAATACCGTTGGTTTGGCATTGC
>JAJCYI010000092.1 GCA_029263015.1 Saprospiraceae bacterium
CCAACGGTATTTTTCGTGCCGTAGGTACGTAACATTTTCCACGTTGCGTACCTACGGCACGGTGAAAACCCCTGCAAATGCTTGGCTACCCATGTTCCGTCCCTAACGGGACAATAAGATTGCTATCCAGAACTCACGTTAAAATAGAAAATCGGAGAATATTGCAAATGTTTATATGGTGTTTCCGCATCAATAGGAAAGCCACCAAGGGAGGATTTGCCACCCAGTTATTAAGGGATACAAAATTGGAAATAGAGAAATAACGTAATCCGTTGATTCTCAATTTTTAATTTCCAAATTTCTAATTTCTATCCTGGTCAAACGATCCCTTGGTCCAACATGGCATCTGCCACTTTCACAAACCCTGCAATATTTGCACCTTTCACGTAATCAACCCTTCCATTGATCTTGCCGTATTGGGTACATTGCTCATGGATGTCTTTCATTATTTTGTGCAAACGGTTGTCCACTTCTTCCCTTGTCCAAGAAATCCTGAGACTATTTTGTGACATTTCCAAACCTGAAGTTGCAACGCCGCCAGCATTGGAAGCTTTTCCGGGGGCATACAGGATTTTAGCATCATGGAATACATTGACACCTTCAATCGTAGTTGGCATATTTGCACCTTCGGCAACTCCTTTACAACCATTTTTCACTAAGGTTTTGGCATCTTTTTCAAGTAGTTCATTTTGCGTTGCGCATGGGAAAGCGAGATCGCAATTGATACCCCAGGGCTTCTTTCCGGCAATGTATAGCGCTCCAAATTCATCAGCGTAATCTTCGATGCGGCCTCTTCGCTCATTTTTCAAGTGGATGATGAATGCCAATTTTTCCTCATCAATGCCATCCACATCGTAAACTGTCCCGTCGGAATCTGACATGGAATGTACGGTGCCACCCAGTTGGATGATTTTTTCAGTTGCATATTGAGCAACATTTCCAGAACCCGAGACCAAGCATTTTTTACCTGCAAGGCTATCCCCTTTTGTCTGGAGCATTTCCTGCATAAAATAAACAGTACCATATCCAGTGGCTTGTGGCCTGATGAGGCTGCCTCCATAAGATAAGCCCTTGCCTGTCATCACCCCCTTGTGCTCGTTGGCTACTTTTTTATACATGCCGTAGAGGTAGCCGATCTCTTTTGATCCGACACCTATATCCCCAGCGGGAACGTCTGTGGCCGATCCGATATACCTGAAAAGGTTAATCATAAATGCTTGGCAAAAGCGCATGATTTCGTCACTTGATTTCCCTTTTGGATCGAAATCAGAGCCTCCTTTTCCACCACCCATTGGCAATGTGGTCAGGCTGTTCTTGAAAACTTGCTCGAATCCTAAAAATTTTAGGATGCTGAGGTTGACCGAAGGGTGGAATCGAAGCCCCCCTTTGTATGGGCCAATGGCGTTGTTGAATTGTACCCGGTACCCTTTGTTTACATGTACTTTTCCCTTATCATTGACCCAAGTAACGCGGAAAGAAATGCACCTATCCGGCTCGGTCATGCGCTCCAACAGCCCGCCGTTACGATAGCGCTTGTTCTTTTTGACGAATGGGAGAATACTGTTGGCCCATTCTTGAACGGCTTGGTGGAATTCTAATTCGTTAGGGTTGTTTTTACGGATTATTTCCATGAATGATAAAAGATCCGTTTGGTTGAATTTGGTTAGGATTTCCATAAAATTTCAAATTTGATGTATGGTTAGGTAATAATTAGCGCACTATTTTTCAGGGTGAATTCTTGTACTGCGAATTTGAAAATATGTTAGAAACAAAAGAATGATTTTTATTCGGTGAAATTGATGATATTTAACCCAAAAGCGATGTGAAATCATTTTTCTCGGATTTCAATTTTATAATGTTCATTTTTGATATTAAGTAACAACTATAAACGCAAGTTATTCTTCCATCGCCCCTTAAATAAAAACCAGGGTTTTAAAATTAATATCCCTAAATCTACTTGCTATTCGTACGATTTGTAATAGAACCAAATCTAAATCTCGATGAACGAGAGATTTTATAGCCTGAACCCGCATACCATAGAACACCAATATTAATATTAAAACTATGGGCTCAACTTTAGAGTGTTTTATGTTCCGTGAAATTGGGAATATTAAACCAAAATGAGTAGTAATTTTATTTCTTTTGAAATCTAATTTCAATGAACTTAAAAATGCGAATAAATTATGCGTAAAAAACTGGTAATTATTGTTTTGGTGATACTTACAGCAATATCGTTCCAAATTTTTAGGGTATTAAATGCTGCGGGTTCATTCAAGGATATTTCTCCATCAAAAGTCGGAGAATCAAAAGTATTAAACGGCATGGTCGGAGCTGAAGACTTGACCATAGATCACAGCATCAAAAAAGCCATAGTTGCTGCTGACGACCGCAGGGGGCACCGTAATGGAAAAACAGGCAACGGTGCTGTTTATCTGCTGGATTACTTGTCTGAAGCCCCATCGTTCATAAATTTGACTGCTGGTCTTGGCTTAACCGATTTTCACCCGCACGGCTTATCACTTTACCAGCATCAGGCTGATAATACTAAATGGGTGTTTGTTGTCAATCATCGCCGAGATGGACATTTTATTGAAATATTTCAGTTTACCGACAGTACATTGGTTCATTCAGAAAGCATTTCTAATGAAAAAATTATCAGTCCGAATGATGTGGTGGGTATTGGTAAAAGGTCTTTTTACTTCACCAACGACCACGATGAAAGCGGAGGGTTTTCACAATGGAAGGACTTTATGATGATTGGGACTGCACAGGTAGGCTATTTTGATGGCACCGATGTCGAAATCATTGATGACGGACTCGGTTATGCCAATGGCATCAATCTTAGCAACGATGGAAAGCATATTTTAGTAGCAACTACTACAGACCGACAGGTAGTGGTTTATAACAGAGCGACCCACGAGTTGGAAGGCAAGGTTGACTGTTACACTGGTCTTGACAATATTGAGTTGGATGAAAATGGTAGTCTTTGGATTGGCAGCCATCCCAAACTGCTTGTTTTTCTGGACCATGCAAAAGATGCCGCCAAGCGTTCGCCTTCACAGGCCATTAAAGTTGATCTTGACTATTCAGATTTCAGTAAAAGTACCGTGACTGAAATATACCTAAATGATGGCGACCCACTTTCTGGCTTATCGGTGGCAGTTATGACGGACAATGTATTATTGCTAGGGACGGTATTTGAGGATGGGGTTTTAATAATGAAGAATGATGAATGAACAACGAGCAATGAATATTTGCTGGGTGTATTTCAAAATGTCGGTGGAAACGTAGCGCGGATTTCCCAATCCGCCCTGTTTACAGCCGGATTGGGAAATCCGGCCTACCTTCTTACCGACATTTTGAAATGCACCCTATTTGCTCGTTGTTCGTCACTTATTAGACTTATTCGCAAATAAGATTTTTTCATATCCTAAACCTTTATTTGCGAACTAGTCTATTATTCATTAAAAATTATAATCCATCCTCAGCGTAAAATTCCTTGGGGCGTCCAACTTGCCAGGCCGACTGGAATACTCATGGTTGGTGACGTTTTTTACCAAGATAGATGCTTTCAGTTGATTGGTGAGGAAATAAGCCCCTCTGAGGTTCAGCACCAAATCCCCATTGTTATGGGTTTGACGGAATTCCCTCAAACCAATTGATTGACCTTCTTGGTTGACGAGGAAGAGTTCAAAAACCACGTCAATGTTTTCCATATAACTTGTATAAAATGCAGCCAACCCGATCGAGACTTTTTTGAAGCGGGTTTCCATATCAAATTTTGCGGTGTGCTTGTACCGGTATTTCAGGATATTGACACAATCGTCAGGATCCCCAGTACTGCAAACGGAAGAATTCTGCGCGTTTAACCGACCCCTCGAGCCCTCAGGGAAATCAACACCAAATTCTTTGAATTTTGGATCGATATAAGTGTAGCCGGCCAACAGGGTTGTCTGAAGTCCAAACAGTGAACCTTGCCCATTTATGCTGATTTCGTAACCTTTGATCCTGGTGTCACCAATATTCTGTGATTGAAAAAATGCGTTAAAATTTTCAATAATAAAGGTGAATTCCATCATGTCGGAATATTCAGACAAAAAGGTAGAAACATCAACAAAGGCATTAAAATTACTGACT
The DNA here is from genome assembly GCA_029263015.1 of Saprospiraceae bacterium. Lineage (GTDB taxonomy): Bacteria > Bacteroidota > Bacteroidia > Chitinophagales > Saprospiraceae > UBA6168. Next base: position 4,138 of record JAJCYI010000092.1, read on the forward strand.
TTGAACCCCTTCCGGATGCCAATTTCAGCAGTCCAACCTGTCTCGGATTGCAGGTCAAAATTGGGTATGATCGGCAGGCCACCAAATTGAGTGAATATGAACTTCTCAGCGATTGTTGGGAATCGGTATCCCTGCCCCCACGATGCCCGCAAGAAGGAAGTGGGACTCATTTCATAACTCGCGCCGATACGTAATACAGGCTTCGATTCTTTGATTTTCCCGCCTGGCACCGAACCACCAACAGTCAACAGGTCTGATTTGTAAAGCATTGAATCGGGAGTTCTAAGGGTATTGTCTTCAAATCTAAACCCTGCCGATATGTTGAGCCTATCGTCAAATTTTTTCTCCACTTGCAAGTAGCCAGCAAAATTGTCTGAAACAAAAGTCGTATCACCATAGAGTGGCGCTCTAACCCTTGTGCCATTGTACACAATACCAGAGGTAAGCATCATGTCCAGTTTCTCCATTTTTCTTTGAAACTGGTATTCACCATAATATACTTGTGAAATATTGGATTGGTCAGCTTCGGCTGACCCGGTTTCATTATCCACATTGAAAAAACGCCCCATGAATTTGTGGCGGTTGTTCGATTTATCGAAATAAGTCAAAAAGGGATCGATATTATACCTCAAGTTTTTTGAATTGGAAACAGGCGCCCCAGGACGGTACATGTTGTCAAGATCTTGCCAGAAGAAAAAAGAACTGCCTTTTGACTTGTTGAAATTGCTGTTGAGGCCGACCGATAATCGGTCGTTGATGCGGTAACGGGTATTAACTGTAATCCTTCCTCTTCGTGTAAAAGAACTGTCTTGATAACTGTCCGCTCGATAATAATTGGTGCCCAGAACCAAGTCAAACTTGCCCATCCTCCGGCGGTGTGCGGCACTGAAACCAGTAGTATAAGGTACGTCACCCCACCATTTTAGCTGTTCGTTATCAGGCGTGCCAACCACATTGTAGAAAGGAGCGAAAGAAGTTTCAGGTTTTGATTTGGCATAAGCGGTGCGCACATTCACAATGCCGTTGAGCGCTGAAGAACCATATAAAGCAGAGGCTGCTCCTTTCACCACTTCTATCTGTTCCACATTTTCAAGGGGGACGTCCTCCCATTGAGGAAACCCTGCGTCGGCCTGATATATCGGCATGTCGTCGATTAAAAGCAAGACCCGACTACCGGCGCCATAGGAAAATCCAGATCCACCTCTGATATTGGCTTGATCGCCGATCATATTAATCCCCGGCACTTTTTCCAATAGTCCGCTGAGTGAAGTTTGGTTGGTACTTTGAATGAGGGCAGGTTTGATGACATCGATGGATACGGTCACTTCTCCTAATGCGACCTCGTGTTTTCCACTGGTCACTGTGGCTGTTTCCAAAAGATTGAAACTTTCGGTGAGTGGGATATTCAGGATTTTTTCTTCGTTTGGGGCCAGGGAAACCCGTTCTTTGTGGGGTTCGTACCCGACATAGCTCACGGCTAATTCATAAGTGCCGGGAGCGATATTGACTTCAAAACGACCGTCCAGATCGGTTATACTGCCTTCCCCTTCAACGATAACAGTAGCTGCAATAAGAGGCGTGTTTTTCGAATCGGTAATTGTGCCGGTAATTTTTGCTGTTTGTGATTGTACCAAGGAAAGGGAACCCGTGGATAAGATGATAAGAGTAAATAAGATTTTGTTCATAAAACGATGTGGTTTGTATCAGGTAAATGTACTGAATAAATGTGTGATATAGTGACTATATCAGGTGGCAAATTAGTGTGTGATGAATTTTTGCTCTGCGATAAAGATTGACGATGTTCGAGTTGGGATGACATTCCGGACGGGGCGTGTCCGCGATCAAAGAGTGGGCATAGTTTGGCATTCCATATTGGAAACCAGTGCGGATAAAGCGCTGCAAAAATAAGTCTAAGAGATTGCAAAGCAAGCGTCATTTGCCATTTTCACACATTTATTTTTTGGAAATAGGCTTAGGTCACACATATTTTATGGAGATTTGTCCATTGAAAAAAGGAATGCAAGGCTTTTTTCCTAATCAGCCTACACTTGCCCAATTGCTGTTTCCTTGCTATTTTCTAAATCCTTAAACTATATTTTATGAAGAAAGTACTACTTATGCTTTTGGCTTTTGTGCCATTGACATTTCTAGCTTCGCAAAATTGTGAACCAGACCTTGCTTACGAAGACTCAACTGGCGTATTTCCAGCTCCTTTCCACCCAATATTAGCTCCCGATGGCGGAATCAGCGAATGTGCTGTCATCGGTGAAAATTATGAGTTTGTATTTACGGTGCCAGTGGGCGACAGCATCAGCGTGCCCTTCGGAGGTGCTTCTATTTCATTACCGTTGGACAAGATCGAGATATTAGATGTAACAGGCTTGCCAGAAGGTATTAGCTACTTGTGTGAACCCGCAAATTGTGTTTTTGAAAATAACACACTTGGTTGTGCCAGGTTAACAGGTATCCCTACCGCTGCAAATGTACCAGGCGATTATGACTTGGAAATTAAAGCAAAGGTGTTTTTCACTATTGCATTTCCACCACCGATTGAAGTTACTTTTCCCGATTCTTTGTTAGCACCGGGAATTTACACTGTAAGATTGTTGGCCAATTCGAGTGAACCTTGCGACCCTGTCAGTACCAATGATCAGTTACAGGAGAAAGTCAGCTTGGGTGTCAACCCTAATCCAGCTGCCGATCTGGTAAATATTGAAATAAACGCTGATATTTTTGGTGATTTTGACCTTCGTGTTTTAGACTTGCTTGGTAAGTCTGTAGATAATCAAAAGGTAAGGATCAATAAAGGATACAATCAGTTTTCCTTTGATGCAAACCAACTTGCAAATGGATTATACATAATTGTGCTGGAGAACAACCTGGGTACTATTGCCCAAAAAATGACAATCCAGCATTAAGCGAAAATATTATTGTTTTTAACAAACCTATGTACAAACGTTTGGCGCCTTTGCCAGGCGTTTTTTTTTTGATTCCCTACCGCACACTTTTTTGAATTTATCCAATGTTCCCGATCGGACCGCCGCTAAGGCAATCCGATCGAGCCTTGGAGAAGAAATTGACTAATCTTAAAAAGTGTACGGTTGAGAACATTTTGAGTAGCTTGACCTTTTGCTTTTGGTAAGGCCATGACATTTCTTAAAGGAACCTGAAACCATTTACACCAGCAATTGTCTATGTTAATTGATAAATAAAAGTTGGCCAAAATAAAGGTATCGTCCTTTTTCCTACTTCCAAATAATAGCTGGATAATAAAAGATTGTAAGGTGCAGTTAAAGCGTCGGTTGATATTTCACTACTTTTGCCCACTTTTTCTTAAAACTTAAAAACTCAGTTTAGATGAAGATTAAAAATTCTCTGTTCATCCTTTTATTATTATTTTCCGTAACTGGATACACTCAGTATTCTGTCTCTACACCACCAGAAAACTGGCAGCACTTAGATAAAATGCAAGATGGTATCATGGGTGTCAGTGCCGACAAGATGTATTCCGATCTTTTGAATGGAAAAAGCTCCGAGACTATTATAGTAGCTGTCATTGATGGGGGCGTTGACCCGCTGCACGAAGACCTAAAAGATGTTATGTGGAACAATCCAAACGAAATACCCAATAATGGAAAAGATGATGATGGCAATGGTTATATAGATGATTATTATGGCTGGAATTTCATTGGAGGAAAAAATGGAGAAAATGTTCATCATGACCAATTGGAGGTTACCCGCCTATATAAAGTTTACCGCGAAAAATTCAAAAATGTTGACCCTTCGTCCTTGTCGAAAAAAGATAAAAAGCTTTATGACAAATACTTGGAAATGGGTCAAACCATAGAAGAACAGCGATCAGAAGCTGGCGAAAACGCTGCATTTTATGGCAATTTGCTAGAAGTTGTCAACGTACTGATCGAGGCCACCGGCAAGGATGACCCGACCATGGAGGATGTTCAGAAATTGGATACTGACGATGAGGCGGTTGGGCGAGCAGTGCAAGTTGCCATGAGCATGTTGTCAGAAGGAGGGTCTGTCAAGGAAATCAAAAAAGAATTGGAATTTGGGCTCAAATATTTCAGCGGCCATGCGGAATTTTATTACAATCCAGATATTGAAGTTCGGGGCATTGTTGGCGATGATTATTCCAACAGTAAAGAGAAATACTACGGAAACAATAATGTGAAAGGCCCTGATGCTAGCCATGGAACGCATGTTGCTGGCCTCATTGCAGCATCGCGGAAAAATGGTGTAGGTATGGACGGCATTGCCGATAATGTGAAAATTATGGCCATCCGCTGTGTGCCAGATGGAGATGAGCGGGATAAGGATGTGGCCAATTCAATCATATATGCAGTTGATAATGGTGCGTCGATCATCAATATGAGTTTTGGCAAAGGCCAATCTTGGGACAAAAAAGCTGTTGACAAAGCAGTCAAATACGCGATGAAAAATGACGTATTGCTTGTTCACGCTGCTGGAAATGACGGTAAAAACACTGACAGCGAAAGCAATTTCCCTAATGATAAATTTAAAAAGAAAGGATTGTTTGGTCCTAAAAATGCTAAGAATTGGCTTGAGATAGGCGCTCTTTCCTGGAAAGGCGGGAAGGAATCTGCTGCCAGTTTCTCCAATTACGGCAAAGACAACGTGGACCTGTTTTCACCAGGTGTTGATGTCTATTCTACCAAGCCGGACAACCAGTATGAAAGAGAAAACGGCACAAGCATGGCGTCTCCCGTTGCCGCTGGTGTTGCAGCAGTTATTCGTTCCTATTATCCAGAATTATCGGCGGTGCAGGTAAAAGAAATCCTCATGGAGACGACCACCATGACAAAGAGTGCGTCTGTAGTGAAACCAGGTACAAAAGGTGAAATGATTTCTTTTTCCGAACTATGTGTTACTGGTGGTGCTATCAATGCTTATGAAGCTGTCAAAAAAGCCGAAAATGTGAAGCCAAAAAAGAAGAAAAATAAATGGCGCAAGAGTGGCGTGAAAGCTGGAAAGAGCGCAAAAGCCAATAAAGACCGGGTTTAATAAAATTGATTATTCCTATTCATAAAAAAAGGGGTGCAGCGGTTGCTGCACCCCTTTTTTGTTAACTTACAAATCGGATGTTAACAATTGATTGTCAGTGCTTTATATCCAAAAAAATCAAAAATGCCAACCGGAACGTTTTTCCAATAGGGAGGGAATTTAATTCCCTCCCTATTGGAAAAACGTTCCGGATTTCGGTACTGAAAAACTCAAACCACAAGCGCTCAAAACTCACCCCCCTCACCTGATTATGACTGATTTTACGAATTCGCCCCCCAGTTCAATGTTCATCATTTCCATGACCTTGTCCCGGTCGTAAGTCAGTTCTTGTTTCAATGAAGCGGATTCAATTGAAATGAATAACTTCTCTTTTCGGAATTTAATATCCTTGGTGTAATGGTTGATAGTTGTACCCATTTTGTCTTTCCAAACCTGCCGGATTTTGGTCTCGTTCAGTTTTTCTTTCCATTTTGGTGAGTCAACCATTCCTTTTAAGACCTCACTCAATTTTTTTTCATTTTCAAATTGCATATGCCGGAAAATCTAATTTCTTAATTTCTTAATTTCTAATTCCCTGCCTGTAAAGCAGGGAATCATTTCCTCTTCCGCTTATTGTTTTTGTAATCCAGGAAAATAAATTCACCTAAGCCCTGGAGGCTACTGTAAAAAGCTTTGCCATTGTTGGCCCGGGTGAATTGGTCAACAAACCGAACCAAGTAGGGGTCTTTCGCAATCATAAAAGTAGTAATGGGAATCTGTATTTTCCGGCAGCGTTGTGCCAGGTTCAAGGTGCGATTGACAATTTTTCGGTCGAGCCCAAAGCTGTTTTTATAGTAACCCTTCCCCTTTTTGATGCAGGTAGGTTTTCCGTCTGTAATCATGAATACCTGCTTGTTGGGGTTGCGGCGTTTCTTTAAAATGTCCATAGCCAGTTCAAGCCCAGCTACCGTATTTGTGTGATAAGGGCCAACTTCGAGATAGGGCAAATCCTTGATTTCAATCTGCCAGGCGTCGTTCCCGAAAACAAGAATGTCCAGCGTGTCTTTCGGGTATCGGGTAGTGATCAATTCCGACAGTGCCATAGCCACTTTTTTGGCAGGGGTGATTCGGTCCTCCCCATATAGGATCATGGAATGGGAAATATCAATCATCAACACAGTACTCGTCTGGCTTTGGTAAAAAGTTTCCCGTACTTCCAGGTCTTCGGGAGTAAGCATGAAATCATCAATGCCGTGGTTGATATGGGCATTGCGCAAGCTCTCTGAAATGGCAATGTTTTCAATGCTGTCACCAAACTCATAGGGTTTCAATTCTGCTGAACGCTCGTCCCCTTTTCCACTGTACTTTGTGGAGTGGTTGCCGTGTTTGGTTTTTTTCAACTGGCCAAATATTTCTTCCAATGCCTGCCGGCGCAGTGCAATTTCCATTTTTGAAGTTGGAACATAGCCGGGCTTCCCGTTAAGTTCGCCATCTTTAATAAAGCCTTGGTCAATCAAGTCCTGTATAAAATCTGCCATGCCGTACTCATTGGTCGAAAGGCCATATTGCCGGTCAAGCTCGGTCAACCACGAAAGAGCCTCCCTTACATCGCCAGCCGTATATAGCAGTAGCTCTTGAAAAAGCTTGAGCAGTTTTTCAAAAGGAGACTCGTCATCGCCAGGAATGAATTCAGAAAATTGCCAACCGATCATTTTAGAAGAATGATTGAGAACGTAATTAACCTTTGTTACTTAATTGATTCAATGGGTACAAATATAATGTGATAATGTTGAGATTGGTATTTTTTGAAGTTACGATGCTGATGGCATATGAAGCTCGCTTAAATTAGGGCGTAAGTTTAAGTTACACCCTAATTTGAATGGCCATTCACGACAGTGTTGCTGATTCCGTTTTTGTATAAATGCTTCAACAGATAATTTTAATAATAAACCGTAATTTGCTTCTTATGAATGATTTAGGATGATAACCGTAATTGTTAATTTTAGGGACGTTCCTAAATATTGATTTTCTTTTTTGTGTCCCTGAGCCAAACATCCCGTTGCGGAAATGGGATCTGGATATTGTTCTCCCGGAACAAACGGTCTATTGAAAACCGGATATCGCTCTTGACATATTCAATCCCAAAGGCTTCCTTGCTAAAGAAATACAAATCAAAATCGAGGGATGAATCACCAAAGTTGGTGAACTGGATAGAAGGGGAGGGGTCCTTTTCGACTTTAGGATGCTCTGTAGCTGCTTGGATGATGAGTTCTTTTACATTGAAAAGGTCGCTGCCATACGCCACCCCAACGCTAACCAAAAAACGGTTCGGGTATTCATTGTGCGTCCAATTGGTCACTTGGTTGATGATAAGTTTGGAGTTTGGAATTAGAATACTAACCCGGTCTCTCGTCTCCACATATGAGGTACGAATTCCTATGTTGGTGACAGTGGCAACCATCCCCTCTATTTCTATTATATCCCCAACTTCAATTGTGCCTTCAATCAAAATAACAATGCCGGATATTACGTCTTTAAAAATATCCTGAATCCCAAAACCAATTCCCACCAAAAGTGCCGCTAAACCTGCCCAGATCATCGACGTGACACCGAATATTTCTATAATGACAAATATAACGAGTGTCCAGATGATATAGCTAATGAACTGTTTGAGTGCATACTGACGACCTGAATCAATTTTTTTCCGGTGGAAAAACCCGCGGAGTATTAAATTATTTATTGTCCACAAAAGAACTTTTGCCACTAATATGGCGAGCAATGCCAAAATCACATCTTCCACAGAAATCGAATAATTGCCAATTTTTATTGAAAAGTTTAGTATCCTTGAAAAATCCATAAAATGCTGTTTTGTCAGCGTAAATGTATGAAGTGTATTGACTGAAAGACGAATTATTGCTATCTTTCCAAACTTAATATTTGGATGTATTGCTTGTTCAGAAACCTGATTTTTGGTAAAATATGTTCTGACAAGAATAATGAGACAGCATACATTTAGGGGTTTCCGTTACAAGAATAGTTATCAATACTAAAACCTAACATCCGAGCAAGTCCCTTCAGCCCAATCACGTGATTTCATTTTAAAAATATATTGATATGAAAAAATTTCTATTCCTCACCGCATTTTTATCAATCACCTCACTTTCTATAAATGCTTTGGACGCAAACATCTCATTCTGCACTTTCAAAAGTTCCACAAGTGGGTACGTTGAAATATATCTCCAAGTGGTTGGTCAGACCGTTGAGTATAAAATGTTGCAGGACTCCTCGTTTCAGGCAAATGTTGAAGTGGTCATTTTATTCAAGAAGGATGGGGACGTTGTAAAATTTGATAAGTACCTTCTGAATAGCCCGACTTTCGATATTCCTCAGGATTTTGTGGATATGAAAAGATATGGCCTCGACGATGGAGAGTACGAACTCGAAGTTTCTGTAAGCGATCAAAATGGAAAAGAAAATGTAAAGCACTTCAACCAGGCCCTTATTATTGATTTCGGTAAGGAGCGCATTTATCAATCTGATATTCAATTATTGGCTTCTTTGAGAATGCCAACAGAAAGCCAACAAAATGAGCCAATGGCAAAAGGCGGCTATATTTTCGAGCCACTCCCATCACATTTTTATGACAGGTATTGTGACCGGTTGATTTTTTACAATGAAATATACGACACTGATAAATGGGTAAAAGATGATTTTATGGTGAGTTGTTTTTTGGAAAAAATTTCGAATGAAACCAGTCCAAATACCATCGGATTGATGCACAAGCGGAGGTCTCCAGAGCCAATGATTCCTTTTTTGAACCAAATTGACATCAGTGAACTGTCAAGTGGTAATTACAATCTGGTCGTCGAAGTAAAGAACAAGCAAGGGGAGTTGTTGTCTAAAAAATCAATCGAATTTCAACGGAGCAATCCTTTTCTTAACACTTCGAGGGAAGCAATAGCAGCAGGGGCCAATAGCTTGGGGGAGGCATTTGTTGCCGACCTCTCAATGGATGAACTCAGGTATTCTTTAAAGGCGATTGCCATGCAGGTGGACGATACCGATGGTGAGTTGATGAACACGATAATTGCGGAGCAAAAAAGGGAAGCGATGGAACTGTATTTGTTCAGTTTTTGGGCACGTGAAGACCCCGTAAACCCCCATGCAGCCTATCTCGGCTACATGGAGGTGGCCAAAGCTATCGATATGAAATTCAAAAGTGGCTTTGGCTTTGGTTTTGAAACAGACAGGGGATATGTCTATATGAAATATGGAGTGCCCAGCGACATAGCTTCTGTGGAAGATGAGCAGAGCGCCCCACCTTATGAAATATGGTTTTATAATCAGTTTCCTCAGACTGGTCAGAACAATGTGAAATTCGTTTTTTATAACCCGATATTGACGACCAATAGTTTTGTGATGCTGCATTCAACTGCGAGAGGGGAAATAAATAACCCCAGATGGGAAGTAGATCTTTACAGGGATGCTCCTACCGATTTAGATGGCAGTAATTACATTGATGGTAGAAGGGTGCAGGATAAAATAGGCATGAAAGCACGCCGTATATTTGAGAGCTTCTGAACCAAGAAATGCGGCAAGACAAATTGATCAATTTGTTTTAACCGCATTCCCAATAGGCGGTACAATATTTGACTTTCGATATTTTCTTTGCAGAAAGTTCAACAAGAGCAGGTGTTGTATTTTAGAATAGATTTACTTTTCCGCTTCGGAATGATCTGAAATTCTCCAAATCAATCTGATTGCTTATTTTTTACCGAACTTTCTACCAAGTTCAGTGTATTACAACAAAAATCATCAACGTATCACATTACCCGCTTTGTCGAAGAATCTAGTTATCATACCGACCTACAATGAGCATGAAAACATTGAAAAGATGCTTCATGCTGTACTCTCACTTTCCAAGCCTTTTCACGTTTTGGTTGTTGACGACGGTTCTCCTGACGGTACTGCCGAAATAGTGAAAAAAGTGCAATTGGCCCATCCCGAAAAAATTACACTAAAGGAACGCAGTGGCAAATTGGGGCTTGGCACCGCCTATATTGTTGGCTTTGTTTGGGGCTTGGAACAGGGGTTTGATTTTATTTTTGAAATGGATTGTGACTTCTCGCATAACCCAAAGGATTTGCTGAGGTTGTTAGAAGTGCTTTCGACAGGGCAGGGAGATGTTGTCGTGGGTTCGCGATATGTAAAAGGTGGCAAATGCGTTAATTGGCCATTCGACAGGAAAATCCTATCATATGGTGCTTCGATATACACCCGCCTTATTACCTGGATGTGGGTGAAAGATCCGACAGCTGGGTTTGTCGGTTATCGCAATGAAGTGCTACAAGCCATTGATTTTGATAAGATTAAGTTCATCGGATATGCTTTTCAAATAGAAATGAAATATGCTGCCCGGCAGCTTGGTTTTAAGATAAAAGAAATCCCTATTACTTTTACCGACCGCATTGTAGGTGAATCAAAAATGAATAAAGGGATTGTGAAAGAAGCAGTTTGGGGCGTGATCCAAATGCGGTGGATCAGTTTTGCAAAAAAGAAAAAGAAAGTAATGGCCAGCCTCAACCTTGCTGAGCGTTCAAGGAGATGAGGTCGTTTCGATTCCTGTTCTATGATTGATACTTGTTGAGCCCAATATAATATTGAATTTGGATTCTTTATTTTTTCCCACCATCAATTTCAAAATATAGTATCTCCACTTTTTCCCACCATATTGCGAACCAGCTAATCCATTCTAAGATTTTTACCCATTTTATGCAAAATTGTCAAGATGTGGGAATGATTCCATCAGATTTATAGATTGTGACCAAACACTGCGCTAATACATTTTCAAAATTAAGGTTTGTATTTTCGATTTAGTTAAATTTTTGGAAATGATATGATTACAAAGTGCAATAAAAAATCATGCGTATAGGTATGTGGAAAACTTTTTTACACAAAAAGTGGAGGAAAGTGGGCGATAGTGGGGTCTAATGTCTATTTTTGGACTATTATTTGACAAAGATTGAGACATGTACCAACTTCTGGGGGAATTCCCTTGTAAAATTGATGCGAAAGGACGGCTAAGGTTGCCTTCTGGTCTGACCGACCAGCTGCCGGGCGATGAGCGTGACCTTTATGTCATCAACAGAGGTTTTGAGGGTTGTCTCAACCTGTACCCCAAAAAAGTTTGGGATGAAAAAACGGTGCAAGTTAACAAATTAAACGATTTCGACCTGAACAGCAGGCGTTTCAAACGTGCTTTTCTTAATGGGGCTTCTCACCTAAGAAAAGACGGCTCTGGCCGAGTAAACCTGCCTAACGGCTTATTGGACTTTGCCAAGATCAAGGGCGATGCGGTTTTGGCCGCAGTGAACGACCGGGTTGAAGTCTGGTCGCTTGAGCAATGGGAGGCCCAGATGGATGTAGATCCAGCTGAATTCGCCAAGTTGGCTCAATTTGCTTTAGGCAATGAAGGGAAGGGAGAATCGATTGTTGCACCAGGATAAAATATTGGCCGATGAGTTACCACAAACCCGTATTGGCTAAAACATGCATCGAGGCACTTGCTATCAAAAAGAATGGTAGATATGTCGATGCAACATTTGGCGGGGGAGGGCACAGCCGGTTGATGCTGAACGAGTTGGGTGAGGATGGTCGGTTGTATGCTTTCGATCAGGATGATGATGCACTGCAAAACATCATTGAAGACGAGCGATTTGTTTTCAACCATCACAACTTCCGTTACCTGAAACGTTTTTTGCGCTTGCATGGCGTGAATCAAGTGGATGGCATTCTTGCTGACCTTGGGGTTTCTTCCCATCAGTTGAATGTTGCAGAGCGGGGTTTTTCGTACCGCTTTGAAGCTGATTTGGACATGCGCATGAACAGGCAGGATGGCAAAACGGCTGCAGATGTGCTAAATGATTATTCGGTCGCTGAATTGCAAAATGTTTTCGGGAAATACGGCGAAGTAAGAAATGCAAAAACGCTTGCCCAAAAAATAGTCCAAGATCGTGGAGCAAAACCGTTACAAGCTATCGGCGATTTTTTACGAATTGTCGAGCCAATGATCAGGGGGCAAAAAAACCGGTATTTGGCGCAAGTGTTTCAGGCATTGCGCATTGAAGTGAACGATGAAATGGGCGCCTTGAAAGAATTTCTCCAAGAAGCGCATGAAGTGTTAAAGCCCGATGGTCGGTTAGTGGTTATTTCTTACCACTCTTTGGAAGACCGGCTGGTCAAAAACCTAATGAAAACAGGAAATACGGAAGGAGTGGTCGTCAAGGATTTTTATGGAAAAATCGACCGTCCTTTTAAGCTGTTATTTAAAGGTGTAAAAACGCCCTCGGAATTAGAGATGGCAGAAAATCCGAGGTCGAGAAGTGCTAAACTAAGAGTTGGAATAAAGAAGTTATGAGTTATGAGTTATGAGTTATGAGTTATGAGTTATGAGTTATGAGTTATGAGTTATGAGTTATGAGTTATGAGTTGTCCAACTTCTCAAAGCTTAAAGTTCACTACTCCAATTAGCAAGTTAGATGGCAAGTAAGAAAAATTCATTTGGGAACTATTTTGCGATCGGGAGCATGACGGCTTCCCTGGTATTGAAGAACTTTCCTTTTGTGCTGTTCCTGAGTTTTCTCACCGTCGTCTATATCGCCAACGCACACTTTGCGGAAAAACAAATCCGGCAGATACAAACCCTGCAACACGAAGTAAAAAATTTGAGAAGACAATACAATTCGCTCAAATCTGAAAATATGTACAAAAGTCGCCTCGCAAAGATCGAAGAAGATGTGGAAGGGTTGGGGCTGACAAAAAAAGCTGGACGTGTAAAACGGATTATTGTTGATAAATAAATGTTGGTTGTTAGCTGTCGGTTGTTTTCCAAAACACCCAATATCTAATTTCCAATTCTTTGGTAAATGGCTTTCACTGTAAAAAACGAGGTACTGGTAAGGGTGTATGTGGTCGCTGTGCTGGTCGTACTGGTTGCCTTGGTGATTGCTCATAAGACATTCCAAATTTCTGTATTGGAGGGTGAGAAGTGGAGGGCCAGAGGCGAATCCCTTTACATAAAGGAAGTGCCTGTGGAGGCAGAAAGGGGAAATATCCTCACGGAAGACGGCAGTTTGTTGGCGACTTCCATGCCGTTCTTTGACATTGCTTTCGATCCAAATTCATCTGCAATGGACACGGCGGATTGGAATCAGCACATCGACAGTCTTGCTTTCTGCTTGGCTACGTTTGTTGACCCATCTTTTACGCCTGGTGGAATGCGGGATTATCTAGAAGAGCAAAAATTGGCGATTAAAGAATTCTTGCAAAAGCAAAGGCAGGCGGGGAAGCGGTTCATTATGATAAAAAAAGATGCAACTATAAAAGAACAAGAATTGATAAGCAGCTTCCCTCTTTTTAATAAAGGCCAATTCAGGGGTGGGCTAATCAGCGTTTCTAAATATAAAAGGGATAGGCCATTTGGGCTGCTTGCAAATCGGACTATTGGTTATGTGCAAGGTGATTCTATCAATGTTGGGCTTGAAGGGTATTTTAATGAATATATAAAAGGTGAAAAAGGCCAACAGATGATGTACCGGGTTGGCAATGGGATGTGGATTCCCTTGGATAATCTCGCCAAAATCGAACCTAAGTCAGGTCAAGATGTGGTGACCACTCTAGACATGGACATTCAGGGGATTGCTGAAAAAGCACTTTCCAAAGCTATGTACCGGCACGATGCAGAATATGCCACTGCCATTGTAATGGATGTGAAAACAGGAGCGATCAAGGCGATTGCCAACCTTGATTGGAGGAAAAATGGAACGCTTTGGGAAAACTATAATCATGCAGTCGGTACTTTGGTTGAGCCAGGGTCAACATTCAAACTTGCCTCTATGCTGGCCTTGCTTGAAGATGGGCTGATTGACTTGAGCGACAGCATAGATCTCGAACAAGGAAGAACACTGTATTATGACGTAGAACTGGAAGATGCTTCTCCCCACACTTTAAACAAAGCGTCTATTCAGAAAGCATTTGCCATGTCATCCAATGTGGGTATTTCACGACTGGTTTATAAAAATTATGCAACGGAGAACAGGGCAGATGATTATATTCAACGCCTGAACAGCTTTTTCCTCGACTTACCTACGGGCATTGAAATAAATGGTGAGCCAAACCCATATTTCAAACGTGCCTACAATCAAGAAGATCAATGGAGTGGTACCACATTGCCTTGGATGTCAATTGGTTACGAACTGGCACTTACTCCTTTGCAGTTGCTTACTTTTTACAATGCGGTGGCGAACAACGGCATTTATGTCAAACCGTATTTAGTTAAAAAAGTCCAACAGCACGGTGAGACCTTGAAGCGGTTCCCGGTCACAGAGGTGAAAGGAAGGATTGCTTCGCAAAAAAGTATCGACCAGGTGCAAGAACTTCTTCGGGCTGTAGTTGACAGTACTTATGGAACAGCCTACAAACACCGCTCGGACAAATTCAGCTTTGCTGGAAAAACGGGGACGACCCAATTGGGTTATCAACGTTTGGAAAACAAAACCAAGGTAAAGGGCTATCAGGCTTCCTTCGCAGGTTTTTTTCCAGCGGAAAACCCAGTTTATTCTTGCATTGTGTTGATAAGCAAACCCAAAAAAGCAGGGATTTATGGGAGCAAAGTAGCTTTGCCGGTTTTTAGGGAAATAGCTGAAAAAACATTCCGAGCCAACTTGGAACTGTACCCAATCGTGAATGCAGGGCCAAAAGTAGCCATGGCCAAAGCAAAAATGCCAAACTATGACGCTGGTTACTTATCCGATATGAAATATGTATTGAAAGAATTGGATATGAAATATTACAACAGGTCAGCTGGCGAGTGGGGCATGGTGAAAGCAGCCATGCCGGATTCCCTGAAATTGATTAAACGATCAATAAGCAAAACTACCGTACCAAATGTACTTGGAATGGGGTTGCGGGATGCACTTTTTTTATTGGAAAACAAAGGTATGCAGGTAGAAGTGAACGGCAAATATGGTAAGGTGAAACAGCAGTCCATCAAGCCCGGAACAAAGTCCAAAGGGCAAACGATTTGGATCAGATTAGGATGATAATTTTTTACTCAACCTTTCATTGAGAAAATTAGGAGAAATATTAAAAGGAATAAGACTTAATACAGTCATCGGCTCAAAGGAGCTGATTATCAGTCGAATAGATTTTGACAGCCGGGAAGTGGAAAGGGGTAGCCTGTTCGTCGCAGTAAAGGGAACGAAGGTAGATGGACACGATTTCATTGAAAATGCCATTCGTTCTGGGGCCTCTGCGATTATTTGTGAAACGCTGCCCGGAACCCTTGAAAAAGGGACAACCTACTTACAGGTACCTGACAGTGCCGAAGTATTGGGCTGGGCAGCTTCGAATTTTCATGGGCGCCCATCTGAAAAGCTAAAACTGATCGGTATCACTGGGACAAACGGAAAGACAACTACGGCCACTTTACTCCATGATCTATTTTTAGCATTAGGCTATAAGGCCGGACTGATTTCGACTATTGAAAATAAAGTGAACAAACGCAGCATAAAATCCACCCATACTACGCCAGATGCGGAGTCTATTAATTTACTGATACAACAAATGGTGGAGGCTGGCTGCGATTACGCCTTTATGGAAGTTAGCTCACATGCTGTTTCACAAAGGCGTATCGCAGGGCTTTTTTTTACTGGAGGCATATTTACAAACATTACGCACGAACACCTTGATTATCATAAAACCTTCCAGGCCTATATTGAGGCGAAGAAGATGTTCTTTGACAAACTGCCAAAAACTGCTTTCGCCCTCGTCAATGCCGACGACAAGCGGGGCATGGTGATGTTGCAAAATACCATTGCGAAACGGTACACTTTTGCACTCCGAAAACCAGCTGATTTTAAGGCGAAAATCCTTGAAAATTACATGACTGGCCTGCACCTCGATCTCGACGGCGAAGATTTTTACGCCAGGTTGATCGGGGATTTCAATGCTTACAACTTGCTTGCGGCTTATGCGGTGGCCAATTTACTTGGTCAGGAAAAGCAAGAAGTTCTGACGGCTTTGAGCAACCTGAAAGCTGCCGAGGGCCGATTCGATTTTGTAAAAAACCATGAACGGAATGTGATCGGGATTATTGATTTTGCTCACACACCAGATGCTTTGGAAAAGGTGCTCAATACCATTCACCTGATGCGGAAAGGAGGTGGGAAAATCATTACAGTTGTTGGCTGCGGTGGAGACAGGGACAAGAAAAAAAGACCACTTATGGCGAAGGTTGCCTGCAACTACAGCGATCAGGTCATTTTTACTTCGGATAACCCCCGTTCTGAAAACCCTGACGAGATAATCAAAGAAATGGAAGTGGGTATTCCACCGTATGCAGCTAAAAAGGTTCTTTCCATTACTGACCGTTTACAAGCAATAAAGACTGCAAGTAAATTGGCTCAAAAAGGTGATGTCATTTTAGTAGCAGGAAAAGGCCACGAAAAATATCAAGAAATAAAGGGCGAGAAGCACCCTTTCGACGATAAAGAAATAATGATTGGTGAATTATAATTGATGATTGATTTTCAAAATCCTTAGCAATTATCATTCAACAATTATAAATTATAATTCCTTGCGGCGGTGGAGGGACTGTCGCTTATTTCCCAAACGGGAAAAAAACAGTGAAAGCGGCGGGGCTGTGGGAGGTTCCCGCTGTTTGAACTGTTCAAAGAAAAGAACGCAAAACGAAAAAATTGAGATAAAGACATGCTGTACGTATTGTTCCAATGGCTTGAAGAAAACTTTGACATACCAGGTGCTGGACTCTGGAATTTCATTTCTTTCCGTGCAGGTATGGGAGCAGTTTTCTCCCTGATAATCAGCATGTTGTTTGGCGGAAGGATCATCCGATTTTTGAGGACACTGCAAATAGGTGAGGACATTAGGGACCTCGGACTTGCAGGTCAACTGGAAAAGAAAGGGACGCCAACAATGGGCGGAGTTATTATCATCATGGGAATTGTGATCCCAGTGCTATTGGTGGCCGATCTGACAAATATTTATATCCTCGTGATGCTCTTGGTAACGACCTGGATGGCCATCATCGGATTTACGGATGACTACATAAAGGTTTTTAAAAAAGACAAAAAAGGATTGAGCGGGAAGGCCAAAATTATTGGTCAAGTAGGATGTGGGCTGATCGTCGCCTTGGCCATGATTTCCAGCGATGAAGTTGTTGTGAGGATGGAAAAAGAAAAGGCAGTGGATGAATTGAAGTACGAGACGATTGGAGATCCTTATTATTCGGTTGATTTACAGGGAGATACGGTCGAAATGGTGAATGCGAAAGCTTATGTGACCAATCTTCCTTTTTTTAAAAACAACCAAATTGATTATGCTAAATTTTTGCCTTTCAAAAGAGAAACGGCAGTCAAATATACTTGGATACTTTTTGTCCTGCTGGTCATTATCGTCATTACCGCGGTTAGCAATGCAGCGAATTTGACAGATGGGCTGGACGGACTGGCAACAGGCGTGAGTGGGGTAGTAGGTGTGACTTTGGCCATATTCGCTTATGTGTCGAGTAACATCATCCTCTCCAATTACTTAGGGGTACTTTACCTGCCTGGAGTCGAGGAGCTGGTGATTTTTGCGATGTGTTTTTTGGGAGCTTGTATTGGGTTCCTTTGGTACAATGTCTTTCCCGCTGAGGTTTTCATGGGAGATACTGGCAGCTTGACATTGGGAGGGATCATCGCCACAATGGCCATCATGCTCAGAAAAGAGCTATTGATCCCTGTTTTTTGCGGGGTATTTTTGGCAGAAAACCTTTCGGTGATGATCCAGGTAGCCTATTTCAAATATACCAAAAAGAGATATGGCGAAGGGCGAAGGATATTTTTAATGTCTCCACTTCACCACCATTTTCAGAAGAAGGGAATGCCTGAAATGAAAATTGTGATGAGGTTTTGGATTGTGAGTATTCTTTTGGCGGTGGTGGCAATATTGACTTTGAAAATCAGGTAACATGAAAATAGTAGTATTATTAATACTCTTCGCTGCTGTGCTTATTTCATGTTCAGTTGAAAAGAAGGATGCTGTGGGCATCATTGTTGAAAAAATGGAAATGAGGTTGAATGCTAGTGATTCCTTCAAAGAGGAACGAGATGAAATGATAAAGGGACAAGGGATGAAAAAGGTATTGAATATTGAATTTTTTGATTGTAAAAATATTGACTTGATGGATGTCAACTTAAAAATTGAAATAAAAGCATTTGTCCAGGAATTGAAAAAGGAAATAAAAGGATCCGAAAGGATTGAAAAATACAGAGTGAAATTGGTAAAAGACCCCAACGATAAAACCCCGGTTAAATCCGGATTTAATTTTTCGGAAAAAGGATATACGTTTAATAGGGAAGATTTATAAGGGTATAGGGAACTCAAAACTCTTTACTCTACACTTTGAAAGCAGTCTATGAGAGCACGGAAACACAAACGAACAAACCATGAAAGTAACAGTATTGGGGGCAGGCGAAAGCGGCGTTGGTGCTGCTTTATTGGCCAAAAAACTTGGCCATGATGTGTTTGTCTCCGATGCTGGTACGATTAAAAACAACTTCTCAAGAGAGCTTACAGATAAAGGCATTCCAAACGAGGAAAGCAAACATACTTGGACTAACATCTGTGATTCGGATATCGTTGTAAAAAGCCCGGGCATTCCTGATGCAGCCCCCCTTATCCTCCAACTTATTGCACAGGGAATACCGGTGATATCTGAAATCGAATTTGCGTGCCGATACACGTCGGCACCAATTATTGGCATTACGGGGAGTAACGGGAAAACTACGACTGCCAGGTTAACTTACCACCTGTTCAAATCCGCTGGACTGAACGTGGGACTTGGGGGAAATATCGGAATCAGTTTTGCCCGGAACATTACAGAGAACAAGTACGATTATCAAGTGCTGGAGCTGAGCAGCTTTCAGTTGGATGGCATCGTGTCCTTTCGGCCCAAAGTCGCCATTTTGCTCAATATCACACCAGATCACCTGGACAGATATGATTACAAAATGGAGAATTATGTAAGGTCGAAATTCAGGATAACGATGAACCAACAAGAAGACGACCTGCTCATCCTCAATGCAGATGATGTGGAAATTTCGAGGTTTACTAAACTTCAAAAGTTTAGTAAACCAGAGAGCCCACGTTTGATAAAAGTCTCCAACCACTTTGAGAACACCCACCGCTTGGTCATCCCTCCACTTTTAGGGGGAGGTCAGGAGGGGGCTTTTGACATGAAGCAATGTGTGCTGAAAGGTCAGCACAATTTTTTTAATGCGGCTTGCGCCATTCTTGCTGCCAAGTCATTTGACATAGAAGATGAGGTCATTCAGGAGGGTTTGAACACATTTGTGAACGATCCGCACCGCCTGGAATTTGTGGCTACCATCAATGGGGTTGATTATATCAATGACAGTAAAGCTACCAATATTGACAGTGTTTTTTATGCATTGCAGGCCATGGAAAAGCCAGTTGTATGGATCGCGGGAGGATTGGATAAAGGCAATGATTATCAGCTACTTATGCCACTTGTGGAAGAGAAATTGAAAGCACTTATCTGCCTTGGTGAAGACAACGAAAAACTTTTGGAGAATTTTTCTCCCATTTTGAAAATTATTGAAGAAACAAAGAGCGCAAAGGAAGCAGTTGAACGTGCAACAGTTTATGCAGAGGATGGAGATGTGATTTTGCTTAGTCCGGCTTGTGCCAGTTTCGACCTTTTTGAAAATTATATGGATAGGGGCGAGCAGTTCAAAGCCGCCATAAGAGGTTTGGGAAAAGCCTGAACCAACATTTTGAAATTTGATAAGCAGCAGGTACGATCAGGAATATTTTAACAACCAAAAACAATTTGACATGAAAAAGCAACAAAGCAAATTGGTCGTATTCCAAGAAAAAGAAATCCGCCGTATTTGGCAGAATGATGAATGGTGGTTTGTAGTCGTGGATGTGATCGAAGTGCTATCTGGGAGCACGAAACCCCGAGACTATTGGTACCGGCTTAAAAAAAGGGTAGCTGATAGTTCTGAAGTTGAACTGTCGACAAATTGTCGACACTTCAAAATGAAAGCGTCTGACGGTAAAATTAGAAAAGCTGAATGTGCCAATACTGAGCACATATTTAGGATCATCCAATCAATCCCTTCCCCTAAAGCTGAACCATTCAAAAGGTGGCTGGCAAAGGTCGGCTACGAAAGGGTAAAAGAAATTGAAAATCCTGAATTGGCAGCAGAGAGGGCAAGGCAGCTATACCGGGAGCTTGGTTACGCTGAGGAGTGGATAGAAATGAGGATGAAAAGCATAGAGATCAGGGGCCAACTAACTGATGAATGGAAACAACGTGATGTTAAAGAAGGGCTTGAATATGCCATTTTGACTGCTGAAATATCAAGAGCCACATTCGGAATGACACCGAAAGAATACAAGGAACACAAAGGATTAAAAAGGGAAAACCTGCGTGATCACATGACAAATCTGGAATTGATTTTTACAATGTTGGGAGAAGAAGGAACAAGGAAAGAAGCAATAGATAGCGACGCACAAGGTCTTGTTGAAAACGAACAAGCTGCAAAAAAAGGTGGCAAAGCAGCCGGAAAAGCACTAGATGCTTATGAAGAAGAAACCAACAAAAAGGTGGTAACTGACCAAAATTATCTAAATCAAATTGAATCGGCAAAACAGAAAAAACTCAAAGCCGACTAACTCAAAACTCAATAACTCAAAACTTGAATCTCGGAGCTAAAATATACGCAGAACTAAGAGGTGACAAGGTCATCTGGATGATCCTGGCAGTGCTGTCCATATTCTCCATTTTGGCAGTTTATAGTAGCACCGGAACAATTGCTTGGCGGCTGAGCGGAGGCAATACGACGGCCTATTTGGTCAAGCATTTGTTCATCTTGGGTTTTGGCTTGTTCCTCGCGTACTTGGCCTACATGACACCTTATATAAGGTTCAAAATGTTAGCGCCGTTTCTGTGGGCAACTGCGATGTTCTTGCTGGTCTATACGTTGATGTTTGGAGTAGAAATAAATCATGCCAGGAGGTGGATACAAATCCCATTTATCAACTTGACTTTTCAAACCTCAGATTTTGCGAAGCTGGCCCTGATACTCCTGGTCGCACGGGAAGTCACGAGACATAAGAATTATATCAAAGATTTCAGCAAGGCATTTGTGCCTATCATTTTACCGATCCTAGTCATTTGTGGCCTGATTGCTCCAGCAGATTTATCAACTGCCCTAATTCTTTTTTCCACCTGTTTGATGATGATGTTTATCGGTAGGGTGGATGTGAAATACATGATGTTACTTCTGTTACTTTGGGTGGTTTTATTTGCTGGGTTGATCGTATTGGCGCAGTTGTACCCAGAAGCTGATGTAATAAGGTTGGAAACCTGGACCTCACGGATTTCAGAATTCATGACTGGCACAGCGGATGGGAGTTTTCAGAATCAGCAAGCAAAAATTGCCATTGCCAATGGGGAAATTTTTGGCAATGGTCCTGGCAACAGCATTCAACGCAACTATTTGCCGACCCCTTATGCCGATTTTATATATGCCATTATTTGTGAAGAATATGGGCTGATAGGAGCATTCTTGATCTTGTCACTTTATGTGCTGCTTTTCTTTCGGACTACTCGGCTGGTTACCATCAGCGAAAAATCTTTTGGTGCAATGGTCGCAGTAGGGTTAAGCCTCAATATTGTTATCCAAGCGCTGGCTAATATGGCCATTGCTACCAACCTCACACCTGTGAGCGGTTTGACCCTGCCGATGGTTAGCTGGGGTGGTACATCTGTATTGTTTACCTGTATTTTTTTCGGCATAATACTTAGCGTGAGCAGCCATATTGAACAGTCAAACGAGCGGTTGGCAAGAGCGGAAGTTGCGGAAAAAAAGAAGGGTTTCCGTCAGGATGGGAATAAAGATGACAGAACTCCAAGCGGACGAGGGAAACGGAGTTATGACCAAGATGGAGGCCATAAACAAAACCGATCTTATGACAACAAGGGGACTGGCAAAAGTACTGGCCGTGGCAATAGAAGTGGTAACGACCAAGGTGGCAATAAGCCACCAAAACAATATTAAATTATGAAAATTGTCATTTCTGGTGGCGGTACTGGTGGACATGTTTATCCTGCTATTGCCATCGCAGATGCGATAAAGAAGATCAAGCCAGAAGCAGACATTTTATTCGTTGGTGCGGAAGGCAAGCTGGAAATGGAAAAAGTGCCTAAAGCCGGCTACCCGATCAAAGGATTGTGGATCAGTGGCTTCCAGCGAAAATTGACATTGAGGAATTTGCTATTCCCGATCAAACTGATTAGTAGTTTGTGGAAAGCTGGACGGATAATCAATAAATTCAAGCCAGAAGTTGTGATTGGGGTAGGCGGATATGCGAGCGGGCCAACCCTTAAAATGGCAAACCGGAAAAAGGTTTCCACAGTGCTGCAAGAACAGAATTCATATCCAGGCGTGACAAATAAATTGCTGGCCAAAGGAGCTGCAAAAATTTGTGTGGCATACGATGGGATGAGCCGCTTTTTTGAAAAAGAAAAAATTGTTTTAACGGGCAATCCGGTTCGTGCTGATTTTTTTAAAAACTTAATTGATAAAAAAGAAGAAGCATACCGCCATTTTGGATTTGATAAAAACAAAAAAACTGTTTTTGTTTTTGGTGGCAGTCTCGGAGCCAGGACGATCAACCGGGCGATGGACGCAAATTTTGAATTATTGAAGAATAATCAAAATATCCAGGTGCTCTGGCAAATTGGTAAATTGTATATCGAGGATTTTGGGAAGTGCAATACTGCAAAGTTGGCCAATATTAAAACGGAAGTTTTTATTGACAGAATGGATCTGGCTTATGCTCTGGCAGATGTGGTAATTGGCAGGGCAGGTGCATTGACAATTTCTGAATTATGCTTGGTTGGAAAACCAATAATATTAATTCCTTCGCCAAACGTGGCAGAGGATCACCAAACAAAAAATGCTTTGGCCTTGGTTGAAAAAAATGCAGCGATATTGGTGAAAGATACTGATGCAAAAAAGGAAATGATAAATGCCGCTTTTGAATTATTAAATAATTCAAAAAAAAAGGTTGAGTTGTCAAAAAATATAAAACAATTGGCCATGCCAAATGCGGCTGAAAAAATTGCCAAAACAATTATAGGATTAATTGAAAAATAGGCAGGGTGAAAGTGGGCTTGACATTCTAAAATGCGAATCCCACTAAATTTAAAAATGAATTTTTCAGAATTAAAAAAAATATATTTCCTCGGCATCGGAGGCATCGGCATGAGCGCAATAGCACGCTATTTTAATGGCCGGGGAATGGAAATTTTTGGTTACGATAAAACAGAAACAGCCCTGACCAAAAAGTTGGTCAACGAAGGGATGACAATACATTACGAAGAAGACCCGTCGCAAATACCTGACGGTGTGGATCTCGTCGTGTGGACACCTGCTGTGCCCGAGGAACACCTGGAATTAAAGTATTTTTTAACAATAGGTATTCCAGTTAAAAAGCGGGCGGAAGTATTGGGCATAATAAGCCGAAACAATAGGACCATCGCTATTGCGGGCACGCATGGAAAAACAACTACGTCCTCGCTCGTCACGCATTTATTGCGGACGGGCGGGGTTGATTGCACAGCTTTTTTGGGTGGCATCGCCCAAAATTATATGTCCAACTACGTCGAAGGGAAAAGTGATTGGGTCGTCGTGGAAGCGGATGAATACGACCGAAGCTTCCTGCACCTTTCGCCCAATATTGCGGCCATTATGTCCATGGATCCTGACCACCTCGATATTTATGGTGATGAGGCTCAAATGCATGAATCGGGGTTTCAAGCTTTTGTGCAAGAAGTTGATATTAAAGGTAGTATTTATGTGAAAAATAGTTTGGCACAATTCTTTGAAAATCAAAAGGTTGAAACCTTTGGTGTCGATACGGGACAATACCGAGCAGAGCACGTAAGAGTTGAGGATGGATGGTTCGTATTTGACTTCGTAGCTCCGGTTTCTAGCATTAGTTGGGAGGCTTTTCCGAGAAATCGGGATGTTGGGAATCGGAGCCACGGAGAAATACGCTGGGAGGGGATAAGGACTGCGATGCCGGGCAGGCACAACGTTGAGAATGCGGTGGCTGCGACTGCCATCGCAGTGCAGCTCGGCGTTAGTGAATCGGATGTCCGCAGGGCATTGCAAACATTCAAAGGCATCAAACGTCGCTTTGAATTTATTCACCGCAGCGCCAAGACTATCTTCATTGACGACTACGCACATCACCCGACTGAAATTAAGGCAGCTGTCAGTGCGGTACGAGAACTATATCCCGGCAAAAAGTTGACGGGCATTTTTCAGCCACATTTATATTCTCGGACAAGGGACTTTCAAGATGGTTTTGCTGAAGCATTGGATGGATTGGATGAAATTTTATTAATGGAAATTTATCCAGCGAGAGAACTTCCAATTCCTGGCGTGACATCTGAAATTATTTTTGATAAAATGAAAAATCCAAATAAGGCATTGGTGACCATAAAAAATGTCTTGGATGTTTTAAAAAATAAAAATATTGAAATATTGATGACGCTCGGAGCAGGTGATATAGATACGTTGGTGGAGCCGATAAACCGGTATCTGAAATTAAGAAATTAGAAATTCCGGCCTCGAAAACAATTTTAGAAGCAGTACCCAAATACATAAAACCAAAACTTTGAACAACCATGGCTGAAATCACAAAATTTGATTACGAGGGTCAGAAGATTTCATTTGAATTTGCGGATGGCAAGAAGATGATTAATGCCTCTGAAATGGCAAAACCTTTTGGGAAACAGGTTGGACATTTCCTGTTACTCAAAGGGACGAAAGAATATATCATTTTGCTTGAATCCCGTTATCGCGATCGCGATAACGGAGCAAGCACCGAGGTACTGAGGGTGATTCAAGGAGGAACACCAGAATTACAAGGCACATGGATGGAGGAGAAACTGGCCTTGAAGTTTGCAGCTTGGCTCTCCCCAGCATTCGAATTGTGGGTTTACGATAAGATCCAAGAACTCTTGACAACCGGAATAGCAGAACTGAAAGAAGTTCAACCGACTGGGTTTTCGGCAACGTTGAGATTGCTGGCCAAACAATGGGAAGAGCAGGAAAAGATAAATTCAGCAGTGAAACAAGAATTGGATGATACTGCTGAAAGGCTGGATGAGTTGGAGGCAAAAATTTTGAGCGTGGACGATAAGTATTTCACAATAGCTGGATACTCCTCATTGAAAAAAATTCCCTGCCCTTTGCACTTGGCCAAAGAATGGGGAAAGAAAGCAGTCATTTTAAGTAAAGGAAAAAACATCGCAATGGGTACTGCCCATGATGAAAGGTTCGGGAAAGTAAGAACTTATCATCAAGATATTTTAAAAGAAATAGTAAAGAGATAAAGTGCAAATTAACCAACAAACATATCAATCAATAAAACGCGTTGCATTTGCCGGCGGGATTTTACTCCTGGTATTGCTAATTACTGCAGCGGCAGAGCGGAAAAAAGAAATGCCACTTGGAGAAACGGGCGTAGAAGTTAAGCCATTATTGGGAGGGTATTGGTTAATTGATAGTTCGGATGTTTTAAAAATAATAGAGAGAAACCTTGGAATGCCTTTAAATGAACAAGCTTCGGGGATCATAGATGAAGATAGGGTTGAGCGGATATTGGAGGAAGATCCATTTGTAAAAAATGCAGAAGTCACCATTGCGGCAAACAATAAAGTAAAAATTTTGATTGAGCAGAGGGAGCCGATCTTGCGCATATTTGACAACCTGGGTGCACAATATTATTTGGATGCGAAAGGATTTAGAATGCCATTGTCTCCGCATTTTACAGCAAGGACTTTGGTTGCAACTGGCGACATCCAACCGCATAGCCCTGAATTCCTTGAAAGGAGGAATCACGAGATGAAAGACCTTTTTGCCTTGACTCAATTTATCATAGCAGATAAGTTCTGGAATGCGATGATTGAACAAATTTATCTGAATAAACGAGGCGAGTTTGTCCTCATTCCAAAGATAGGGGACCAAACGATTATTTTCGGAAGATATACAGATGTGGAAGATAAATTTTATCGGTTGAAAACATTTTATGAAGAAGCCATGAACAGGGAGGGGTGGAAGAAATACCATTCAATCGACCTAAGATATAAAGGTCAGGTGGTCTGTGAAAAGAATTAAAGAAACCTAGAACCAAGAACTATATAACCAACAAATTGAGATAATAAACCATAAATCATGAATTTACCAAACAACCCTCAACAGCAGGAACTGGTGGTTGCACTGGACATTGGAACTACAAAGGTTTGCGCTATTGCAGGCCGGAAAGACGAGCATGGACGATTAGAAGTTTTAGGAGTCGGAAAAGTAGATAGTGAAGGTGTCATGCGAGGTGTAGTTTCCAATATTGACAAAACAGTGCGGGCTATTTCGGATGCCATTTCCATTGCGGAAAGATCAGCAAAGACAGAGTTCAGCATTGTCCATGTTGGCATTGCTGGGCAGCACATCAAAAGCCTCCAGCACCGGGGCATGCTGACCCGCGACAATCTCCACACAGAAATCCACCAAGAAGACATTGACCGTTTGGTGAAGGATATGTACAAGCTCGTGTTGCCACCAGGCGACAAGATCATCCACGTACTTCCACAGGAATATACAGTAGATGATGAGCAGGGAATTGTTGATCCAATCGGTATGTCAGGGGTGAGGTTGGAAGCCAATTTCCACATCATTACAGGTCAAATCACGGCAACACAGAACATTGTGAAATGTGTGCAACGTGCTGGACTTCAAGTAGCTAACCTCACTTTGGAGCCAATAGCGAGTGCTTCCTCTGTGCTGAGTGATGAAGAAAAAGAGGCAGGGGTGGCGTTGGTTGATATAGGTGGTGGGACAACAGATATTACCGTTTTCAAAGATGGTATTATCCGTCATACCGCAGTGATCCCGTTCGGGGGCAATGTAATTACCAAGGATATCAAAGATGGTTGTAACATCATGAAGCAACAGGCTGAAAAACTGAAAGTAAAATTCGGATCAGCTTTGGCAAATGAAGTTTTTGACAACCGCATCATAACTATTCCAGGACTTAAAGGCAGGGAACCGAAAGAAATTTCTGAGAAAAATTTGGCTCGGATCATCCAGGCCAGGGTAGAAGAAATATTCGATTACGTGATCTGGGAAATCCGCCGGAGTGGTTACGATAATAAGCTGATCGCTGGTATCGTGCTTTCAGGAGGAGGTTCTTTATTGAATCACATTGACAAATTAACTGAGTTCCATACGGGTTTGGATACTCGGATCGGAGTGCCGGTCGAGCAGCTTGCCCACGGATATAGTGAACAATTGAGTAGCCCGGTTTATGCTACTGCAATTGGATTATTGTTGAAAGGCATCAATGATGTAGAAGAAGGACGTGTCGTTTACCAATCCATTGAAACGAAGCAAGGGCCAATTGAAAATGAGTTGAAAGAAGAAGTGCTGGTAGAATCTGAGGCTGGTAAATGGTTTGACTCAATTTTTCTAAAAACTAAGGAATGGTTTCAGGCTGAACCTGATGCTGAATTTTAATGATTTATAATTAATGATTTATAATTTATGAAAATGCCGAGCCTGCAAATTCATAAATCATAAATCATAATTCAAACTTAGCAGTTATGATTTTCAAACTAATGGACGAAAATAACGAATCCCCGATCATTAAAGTTATTGGCGTCGGCGGAGGGGGCAGCAACGCTGTCAATTACATGTTCGAGCAAGGTATCATCGGTGTTGACTTTGCCATTTGCAATACGGATAAACAGTCCATGGAACAAAGTCCCGTGCCTGTTAAAATCCAACTTGGCCCAACCCTTACGGAAGGGCGGGGAGCAGGAAGCAAACCCAATATCGGTAAGTTGGCTTGTGAGGAAAGCATTGAGGAAGTGAAAACTTACCTCGCCAATGATTGCAAAATGCTGTTTATCACTGCCGGAATGGGCGGTGGAACTGGCACCGGAGCAGCTCCCATAATTGCCAGAGCTGCTCAGGAAATGGACATCCTGACTGTTGGGATTGTGACATTGCCTTTTACTTTTGAAGGAAATAAAAGAGTGACGCATGGCCACGAAGGGCTGGAAGAATTGAAAAAATATGTCGATACGATCATCATTATTTCCAATGACAAATTGAAAGCGATCCACGGCAACCTTACCATTTCAAAGGCATTCTCTGAGGCAGACAATATCTTGTCCACTGCAGCAAAGGGGATTGCTGAAATCATTACTGTACCAGGCTATGTGAACGTAGATTTCGAAGATGTCAATACGGTAATGAGGGGCAGCGGCGTGGCCATCATGGGAACTGCTATTGCTGAGAATGAAAACCGGGCAAAACGTGCGGTGGATGAAGCACTCAATTCTCCGCTTTTAGAAGACAATAATATTAAAGGTGCTCGGCATGTCCTAATTAATATTTCTTCTGGCAACAAAGAGGTTACGATGGAAGAGATTTTTGAAATCACAGAATTCGTACAAGAAGAAGCTGGCCAAGGAACCAACCTCATTTGGGGTAATTGTTTTGATGAAACGTTGGGAGATAGCATAAGTGTGACAATTATTGCAACTGGTTTTGATGAAAACCAGAGTAAAAGATCCCTGAGAGGTGAGAGGCCTGAATCCAATGCAACACAAGTCAAAGTTTCGCTTGATGATGACATTGCGCAAAAAAATGTGTTTGAGGCACTTGGCTTGGAAGATAGCAGCAATAATGCACAAACGGTTGATTTTCCAGAATTGGGTAGCAATTATGGAAAAAGAGGTGAACCATATGTGCGCGAACCACGTGACACAGAATCGGAGAACCGCCGCCACCGAATAGAAGCAGAACGTCGTCGCAAAGAGCGCCTGGCACAAATTAGCCAGAAACCAAAACTCAGTAACCCACAGACAGTCAATGAGTTAGAAAATGAACCTGCATATCTACGGCGTGGTATTAACCTCGAAAATGTGCCAGATTCTGCCGAGCCTGCTTTGTCCAAATACGTTGTGACCGACGAGGACGAACCGAGGCTCAGGGACGGAAATTCATTCCTGCACGATAATGTGGATTGAAGGCCCCGACCCCAGGGCTGTTAAGTGCTAAGGGTTTTAATGTAAAATGTAAAATGATAAATAATAAATGTAAAAATCAAACACACATACCTACCTGATGGCAAGCGTTTTACGTGGCGGCCATTTTTACATTTTAAATTTATCATTTTACATTTTAAATTTAAAAACGAGAACTTAACAGCCCTGCCCCTAAGGGGGAACCATCTTTAAGCCCCCTTTGGGGGTTGGGGGCGAAAATGCAACTTAGTTTTAGCCATCATAACTTGCTAAACCATGATCGGACTTGGGCATTCTTGCCCAAGTCTTTTTTGTTTTTATCAGTGTTTTGCCTGTCACAGTTATATTGGTATGTGGCATAAATTTTGACCAAAATCCTTGAATTTCCCTCCGTATTGATTTCACTTTTATTCTATCCCTCCAAGTTAAATTATCAATTATCATAGACTGTTGATTTGTATATTGTTAGTTATCAATGGTTTGTGAGAGTAAAAGCAAAGGACTTTGAAGCCTACGTAACCCTATTCGATATTAATTCTTCCTCAATATTAATTTTCTCCTAATCCTTTTTTGGCGGGATTCAAGGGCCATTTATTTAAGAAAAAGAACCAAAACGAAAGTTTGTAAAGCGGTTCAGCCCTGTTTTTTCCTTTGTTTTTCAGTGTAAAAAATTCACTTAAACCCAGGTTTGAAAAGAAGATTTCACTCACTATCCGATTATGTTTTGAATGGGAGGAGTTTGATCAATGCTTACACAAACACCATCATTCAAACATCAGATTCTAACAATTATGAACAAAGGGTTACTTATCGGTCTATCGATGCTGATGTACGCAGCATTTTTGCAAGCACAAAATCCAAGTGGTGATTTGCGCATTGAGATGTTTGATTATTTCAACCTTGTAGTTGACCACAATGTCCAAACGCCAGCAGGTGCTAGCCCAAAGTCTGTTTATATTGGCGTGAAAATATGCAATGATGGCAGCAATGACATGTCTGATGTCTTTGCTTTCATTGGGGATTACAATAATTCCACCCCTGGTATTTATCCAGAAGTGACACACTCGTCAGGCCCATTTACAGGCACATTTTCATTTACACATGAAGGAGGTACGGATGATGCTACAAGGTACCTAGGCGATCTAGGGGCTGGAGAATGTATAACCCAGTATTGGTTGCTTAGCTATCCTTTGGTGGATGCGAGTAATAATAATGTAACAGGTGCCAACTCGAATCAAAATGATGATCTGCACTTAACTTACGATGTCTGGTCAACAGCCATCGATAATGGAAATCCCAGGGAAGCGGAAGACAGCAAAACGGTTCATTTACGAGCCATGCTGTCCGCGAGCGCTAATAAAATATGGCCGAACACAACCAGCAAAGTACCTAACTCATTTTTAAACTCATTTCCTGATGAAGAGCTGGGCTGGAGGATGACAACCGATGTCACCCATCCTGGCGCTTCGGTGGTTTTGGAAGGAATCTGGTTTGACTGTGGCAATGTGAATAAAGGGTTTGACAATGATGGGGACTATCAATACGATTACAATTTCATGTTGCAACCTGTCGGGAACCCAGCGGTATTTGACCCTAATTGTTTTCGGTTGGTCAAGGTTTCAGGCCTGATAGTAGTGAAACCAAAAAATAGCAGTAATTATAGTTTTGAATTTGAAGACCAATTGCATTTTGAAGATTTACCTAAAAATACAGGTGCAGTAGGGATGGTGTTTTATGAATTTGCAATAATTAATGGCCCATGTAGCGCAGACTTAACGCCGTACCAGGCAGCAGCATCTGGAAAGAACAGGGAAAAATTTAACAGTGATTTTGGGTTGACAGGTGGCACACTTGGTTCTCTTGAACCTACTGTCGATGTTGAAGTTACTGCACCTGCTAGTGCCAGTCCAGGTGACCAAATTGAAGTCACACTCCAAGCGGACAATACCAGTTCAGTACCTATGGGAATGCCTGAATACGGTGCACACTTAGTTATAGAAGCAGAAATTCCTTCAGGGATATCTTACACCAGTGGCTCTGCCCAAAGCAATAATTCATTGCCAGTTGGAATGACTGCGGACATCCTATATTCAACTGATAACGGAACCACTTGGCAAACCAATGAACCCTTTCCTTCGACCTCCATCAATCTGATTCAGTGGTGGGTGAGTGACCCTTTACAGCCAACAGATAATGCGACTGTAACCTTCGATGTTAATATTTCACCTACTTATTCCAGCTCTTCCATCATTTTTAACGGCGCGTTGTCCACGGGCAATAGAGACCCTTTTGCTACTGTTTTGGCAACGGTCAATTTGCAGGGAGGAAATTCTATCAGTGGTATCGTATTTCTTGACGATGGTGCTGAAGGGGGGATTATTGGGAATGGTATCCAAGATGGATCGGAAGTGGGAATCCCCAGTATTTCAGTAGAATTATACAATGACCTGAATGGCAATGGCACATCCGATTACAGTGATGTCCTTGTTGCTCAATTCTCCTCTCTTGGAACTGGGGCTTTTTTATTCTCGGCTTTATCAGATGGAGATTATGTTGTAAAAGTGGATGAAACGGATGGAGACCTTCCTGTTGGGACAATTAATACCACACCATTAGAGTATGCTGTCAATATTTCAGGTAGTGATGCCCAAGTTGATTTTGGCTTTGCAGCTATCTTGGAAGTGACTAATACACTGACCAGCAATCCGATTGTTTCAGAATCTGATTTTGTGAATTATCAGGTTCAATTGCAAAACTTGAGCTATACCACTGATACGGACAATTCCAGTACGGTCACTGCCTGGGCGAGTGCCCTTGATCCAGCAACTAATTTTGACAACAATCCGAATAATTTATTGGGAGCACCAGATGTAGGACTGGCATGGCCGAATAATTGGTCAAAAACTGCCAAAGTCAAGGGGTTTGATTTTGGTGTGCAGCCAGGAACGATTGAAAAGGTGGAAATCATCATTTCCATTTGTTTGGATTATGATATTTACAATGATTATTTGACCGTATCATTTGAGAAAGAAAGTGGTGGAACGGCCTATGTTCCGGATCCGGCTTTAAGTAAAAATTCGACACCAAGTCTTAATGATTATGTTGGCCCGCCAAATATTGGTTGGCTCATTTTGGACAT
This sequence comes from Saprospiraceae bacterium, assembly GCA_029263015.1. Classification (GTDB taxonomy): domain Bacteria; phylum Bacteroidota; class Bacteroidia; order Chitinophagales; family Saprospiraceae; genus UBA6168. The sequence goes on from JAJCYI010000092.1 coordinate 36,492, forward strand.
CACCGACATTCAGGATTGGGACTGGAGTGTTTTTGATGCCAATTGGGCAATTACCATGGATGGTATTGTCGTAAACAGTGATGATGGCTCCAGACAATATACTGATGCCATTGGGGTGAGGGTGACAACTACCTGTTGTGCCAGCGAGGAGGGCGAGCCTGGCAACTGCCAATCTACGCTCACTGAATTGCCCATGGAATATGAATATGATGAAACGAAATTGGAGTTTGTATCATCAGCCCCGCCCGCCGATGGTGTTTCAAACGGCGTGGTGACTTTCAACCAACTTGGGCCATTGTACCCAAACGAAACTAAACTGGTTGACCTCCAATTCAGGGCGCTGAACCCGCCCGTACTTGATAATAATTGTACACTCCCTGAGCCGGTGTCATATTGTACGCCACCAACAAGTGGCTATCACAATGATGTCACGATAAATGGCAATGTAAATTGGAATTCAATACTTAGCAGCGTGGATCCTTCCAATATGTATAAAAAGGTTAGGATTTCAGGTACTGGGACCGTGACTGTTCCAAGTGGTGATTTGAATTTGTCTTCCAGTAGTTCCCTTTTGGTTCTCGATGGAGTTGAACTGGTCGTTGCAAGCGGAAATTTAATACTTGAAAACTCGGCATGTGCCATTTTTACAAATGCAGTTTTGCGTACTTGGGGAAATATTGAACAGAAAGGAGGTTCCTATTTCTGCATTTACAGTTGTGAAGTTGAGTGTGGTGACGAAGAGTCAAACGGTTATTTCAGTGGAGGGTCAACCTCAGCCAATTTCACCAATGATGGGGGAACTCGCCATTTGGAAAATGTATGTTTGAACGTAACCCAAAACTATACGCTACTGAGTACCAGCGGTGGAAATGATGTGCTGATAAATGTATGCGCTGAAATAGGTGATCAAGGTGCTAATGATGCAGCTACCGGAATAATTGATGGATCGGACAGCGGAAGTTTTTCCACTTCCAAATCAATCAAGATTTTTAACTCAAGGATTACTGTAATAGAAAATGTAACGGCGCAAAGTGGCGGCTCAATGGATGTCTGTGCTACCAATTTTAGAACACTTAATGGGAATTTCCAAAGTTCAGGAACCCTGGGAGGATACGACCTGGCCATTTGGGTGGATGACAGCCACACGATAGATAATAATGGTGGATCATGGGATGCCGCAATTGAAGCGAGAAGAGGAAACACCACTGGTTCTATTTCGGGCTTACCTGCTAATTTATCCGTAGTTGATATCACACCTCATTTTGAAAATTGTGCTTGCTCTGGTGATATTACGACTGGAGACCCTAACTCTACTACAACCTTAGCCAGCGTAACAGATGCAAAAAACTGTGACGGGTTCGGATTGCCTATCTCCGATTCAGATGAAGCAGATGGCGTTACTTTAATCAATTTGGGTTCAGTTACTGGTTATGTATTTGGCGATTCGGATAATGATGGGTGGCAAGGCATTTATGGCTATGAAAATGGTACAGACAATTTTATCCCAGGTGTCGAAGTCAACTTATATGGCTGTTTTGATGACAATGGTGATTTGATTTACGATAATGCATCTGTTACCAAAAGATGTACCCATGGCTGGAATGATGGGCATTGGGAATTGGTGGAATCAGATACCACAGATGCAAATGGAATCTATCGGATGGCAGGAATTGACAACGGTTATTATTATCTTGAAATTGATGAAACGACCTTGACCAACGCTGCCGATCAAACTGCTGACCCAGACGTAACAAACGGCCTTGCCGGACAATGGGCTGATAAGCGTTGGAAAGACCCCAACGAAGACCTGCGCGATATGGGGATTATAGGTATTGGTAATGACCATACTCAAATCAATTTTGGATATTATATTCTGACAACAATTGCAGGAGTGGTGTGGAACGATATAAATGGAGATGGCGTGAAAGACCCTTCTGAACCTACGATCCCAAATGTTCCTGTGGAATTCAACCACAGTGGCTGCACTACAGGATCGAACTGTGCGGTTCGATATACAAATGGGCAGGGGGAATATGAGTTGACCACAGCAGTTGCAGGGGTTAATTACAATTTATCAGTTGACCTCAACAGTGTGCAAGGCGCAGATACTTGGATCATTACATTCGAATCAGATGGTACGACTGATAACTCGAACGCCATTACCGTTTCCCAGGGTCAACAGGTTTTCAATGTAGATTTTGGACTGCAAGCATCTGGGCCATTAAACATGGGTGGAACTGTTTATTTTGATTGGATTGGAAATGCCCACCAGGATGCAGGTGATGAAGGGATGCCTGGTGTTAGAGTTCAATTATACAAAGACAATAACCAAAATGGTTCGGTACAGCCATCTGACCAATTGGTCCAGACAATTGTCACGGATATCAATGGAGCCTATTTGTTTGCAAATAAACCTTCTGACAGTTACGTCATCACGCTTGATGAAAGCTCCGTACCTATTTTCCCCAAACAAACAGAAGACCCTGACGAATATGGTCCTTGTACCGTTTGCGATGCTAAAACAGCGGTGACTACTACAAGTGACAACTTTATTGTGTCTATCACAGATGTTTGGGATTACTACAATGCTTTCAATTCTGGCTGTGAAATATGTGATGAAGGATATACCTCCAGTTCTGATCCTCCATACATCAGCAATGATCTTGACCTCATAGATTTTCAGGATCCGATCAATGATCCTGGAGCTTGTGTGACGGAATTGGTGGTGACATTCAATATTGCTGCTTCTGATATTGAAAAAAGTTACAATACTGCTTATGTCGACAATGTAGAATATTTTTACCCGATCGAACTGAACGGTGTGCAGATAGGGACTTTCAACCCTACTGAATTGCCGTATTGGTGTGGCATCTGTGAAAGTATTGAGGTGGTTTTTCCTGTTGACCTAAATGTCATTCCTTATAATTTTGGAGGAACGAATACCTTGGACATTAATTTCAGGTCTTATAATTTGACACTGCCGAGCAATCAAAGGCAGGATATGTGTGTGGCAGATATCAAAATGGAGTTTTTGGCTACTAATTGTTCCACCGATTATTTAACCCTTGATTTTGGATATGAACCGACTGGTGGGACAGGTGAAATAATTGGGTATGTGTTTCTGGATGACAATGCAAATGGCGTACAAAACAACGGTGAAGAAAGAATAGGGGAAGTAGAAGTAAGGTTGGAATGCGATCTAAACAAGGATGGAGTTTTTAATTGGGTTGAAAGTACCGTGACTGACAATATCGGAAATTTGAGTTTCAACGAGTTGTTGGATGGTGATTATAAGATAGTGGTGAATGAAGTGGATTCGGATTTGCCGATCGACTATACCGGAGCACCTGCTCAACTCACCACCCTTGGCAATCAATCATGTGAGATTGATAACTTTGAATTGGTCGAAGTGAATGGTTTGCCGTGCTCTGGGCCATGCGACACTGAGCAGCCTGCCTTTGGATTTGCCATGCCTGGGGCAGCTACAGGATATGTGTTTTCTGATGACAATGGTAACGGCACACAAGACGAAAAGGAACAGGGTCTTGGAAATGTTGACCTATACATTTGCAATGCTGTAGATGGTTTTTGCAACGCCACCAATGCGCTAGACACAGTCTCGTCGGCAAACGGAGCAGGCATTGAACCAATGGGGTTTTACATATTTGCAGGGCTTCCTGCAGGGAATTATGTGATTGCCGTTGACCAACCATCAGTCCCAACTGGTTACGAACTGACCGCTGATCCGAGCACGGATGGCATTCCTTGTTATTCGCCGCTGGATGTTTCCGATCCAAATTTTGCTTTCCTCACCGCCGAGTGCGACCATGAGACCAATGGTATTTCCATTTCTTTGGGGTCACAATATACAGGAGCTAATTTTGGCTACAAACCTCCTGGTGTTATTGGTGGCCTGGTCTGGTTTGATGACAATGAAGATGGGGTCATTGATGATGACGAAGATGGTTTGGAAGAAATAAAACTGGAATTGACCAATCTAACTGCGGTGACAATTGCTTGGGTACTCTACAATCCAGGTGAATATGTGGCTGAAAAATATTCAGACATTGATGGCAACTATGTTTTTACAAATATGCCAGATGGCAGCTATCAGATTGAGGTAGAATTGCCAACCGATTATTTTTTGACGTTTGATGCCGATGGGGTTTTGGACAATATTACCCAAGTTGTAATCAGCGGTGGAGATGTTACAAACACAGGTAATCCCTGGTGTGCCAATTCTGATTGTTCCTTGGAGGTCGATTTTGGAATGTCCCCTAATTTTATCAATACTTTAGCAGGAGTAGTCTGCCTTGATGGAGATGAAGATGGCCGCTGTGATACTGGTGGAGAAACATTCCCGGAAGGGACTGAAGTTTCCATATTTGACCTTTCGGGAATTTCATTTGGTGAAACGACTGCCGCAGCAGACGGAACTTTCTTTTTTGACAATTTACCAACGGCTGACATGGTCGTATCTGTTTCTAAAACAGTTGCGCCACTGCGCCTTACATCGCTTACTACTTCGTTGGGGGATACCCCGGCTTATGATATAATTGACAGTGATAACAACGCCATCCAATATGTTTCGGTTAGTGGTGCTATTACTAACATGCACAATGGTTTTACGTTTAGTGACACTTTTGATTTGGGCGACTTGCCAGCGCCGTTTTTGACCAGGGCAGATGGAGCCAGCCCTGGCCCTGCTCACATTATTCCAGCCATACCGACCCTGTACTTGGGTGCTGCCATAGACGCCGAGGTAACGCCGACTATCTCTGTGGATGCTGATGGTGACGATAATTCAGGTTTGGACGACGAAGATGGCGTAACATTTACAAATGCAGGAACTTGGGTAACAGGAGCTGGTGGCGGCGGTTTGTCCGTTGTTGTAAATGGAAATGGCTACCTCGTCGGATTTGCTGATTTCAATGTAGATGGTGATTTTGATGATGGTGGGGAAATGATATTGAATGAAACAGTAGCCCCAGGAACCTATAATTACAATTTTGATATTCCAATCGGGACTGACCTCAGTGGCGGACAGGATTTTTATTTAAGGTTTCGATTGTTTGAGAATGCACCTTTCTCTGCCAGTACTTCTTATAATGGAATAACTGACAATGGAGAAGTAGAGGATTATATGGTTTCCGTTTGTAAAAACTTGGCAGATGCTGGAACTGTTAGTGGGGCCGAAACAGGGTGTAATGGCTACGATCCTTCTAATATTTCTGAAACATTGGCTGTTTCCGGAGGTGGAGGTAATATTGAATATTTATGGGAAGAAAGTACGGATGGTGGGCTAACATGGTCAGTAATTGTAGGTGCCACCAGTGCTTCTTTCGATCCAGGCGCCATTATTCTGACGACCCGTTACCGAAGAGGTGCAAGGCGTTTCCGTTGTGCAGCTTATATTTATTCAAATGCGGTAATCAAAACAGTCGTTACCAACTACACCAATGCTGGACTCATTGTTGGGGACGAAGATAATTGCGGCATTTTTGATCCAGACCTGATCTTGAACGTGATCGCTCCGAGCGGAGGTACTGGCACAACTTCCCCTTTTTACCAATGGGAACAAAGCATTGATAATGGGAATACATGGGGCACAATCTTAAATGCGAATGAGGAATTCTACAATCCAGGTGTAATTAGTCAAACCACACTCTACAGGCGGGGCGCCCAGAAAACGCCGTGTGCCGTTTTCCTTTATTCCAACGTTGTCACAAAAATGGTTTCTGTAAATTATATTGATGCAGGAAGCATTGATGGTGATGAGTCGGTTTGTGGTACTTTTGATCCTACACTAATCACAAGTTTGTCATTGGCGTCAGGTGGCGTGGATGGTTTTGAGATGATGCTGTGGCAGGAAAGCACAAACAATGGTGCCTCTTGGTCCGACATTCCTGGAGCAACCAATGCAACCTATAATCCAGGCCTTATTTCCCAAACAACTTGGTACAGAAGAAAATCCAGACGGGTGCCCTGTGTTGTATGGGTCAATTCAAATGTTGTGACCAAAACGGTCAGGCCATTTCCAACAGCTAATATTTTAACCTATCCGATCAGTGCCAGTGGGTACTTGTGCGAATTGACAGGATACGATTTTGAGGCTGAAGATGCAGGTGCAAATGTTGCGTATTCTTGGGATTTTGGTGCTTATAGTACCCCGTCAGCAGCTTTAGGACAGGGTGCCCATCAAGTTGAATTTGATGTGCCCGATAACATTGCGTTGACTTCTACCATTGTCACGCTAACGACCAGCATGGATGGATGTGTTTCTAATGATAATAGGGTATTGACGTTCAGGCCAGAAATAATAATTGATAGCATTTCAACACAAAACCCAACCATGTGCCTGACCAACGATGGTATTATTTGGGTTCATGCCACTTATCCCACAGGGACAACGATAGAATATAGTGTGAATGGTGGTATCACCTGGAATATTAGTTATGAAACGAATAGCCTTGCAGCTGGGGTTTACGATGTAAGAGTCCGGTATCAAGGAGGAGATTGTGTTGAATCTTATGGTATCGTGGCACTTTCCGACCCGCCCCCACAAGCCGATCTGTTGGTTTCCTCAAGTGAAGAATGTACAGGACAAACTGTAACAATCGAAGCAGTGCCTACCAACGGAAGTCCAGTGTTCACTTGGGCATTTGGAAATGGAGCGATACCTAATACTGCTTCTGGTGCAGGGCCGCACAGTGTCTATTTTACCAATGGAGGCTACGCAAGTATAGCTGTTACTATGATAGAGAATAACTGTGTCGGGGTACGCGATACTTCAATTTCAATAGTGGAAAACTACTCTGACGGAGGAACGGTATTGGGAGGCGAAACCCTTTGCAGTACGTTCGACCCAGCAAATATTGTTGCCGGGGCCAATCCATCTGGTGGCACAGGAGGCACATTGGTTTACCAATGGGAAAACCGGGAAGATGACGGTGCCGGAGGTTTCACAGCTTGGGGAGATGTCGTTGGAGCAAATTCAGCTTCATACGATCCCAGTATTATTGGTGCAACAACTGAATTCCGAAGAAAATCAAGAAGGGCACCATGTGCCAATTGGGTAGCTTCCAATACCGTCTTGGCATTATTGGTACAAAAACCCAATCTTATTGATGATAATTACGCTACTGTCTGTCCTGGGTTTGCTTATGCAGATAATGTGAGCGATAACGACCTTGACTTGGTTAACCCAACATACAGCTTACTTGTTTTTCCAACCAATGGAACACTTGATTTTGAAGTAGATGGGGAATTTATTTACGATCCAAATTCTACTTATTGCGGTACGGACGAATTCCAATATTTGGTTTGTAATGATGGCACGGGATGTTGCGACACCGCGCAGGTCATCATTGATTTGACCGACAATAATCCTCCTACTATTCTGAATGTACCAAGTAATCTGACCATTAGCTGTGACGACCAAATACCTGTGGCGGACGCTGTCGATGTAGTTGAAGATTGTCAAACTGTTTCGATTGGCACTGACCAAATCTCTACTCAAGGGGTGGATAGTTGTGCGTTGAACAATTACCAGATAACCAGGATTTGGAAAGGGGTAGATTATTGTAGCAACACTGCCACTTCCCAGCAGGTAATTGTAATTGAGGACAAAACAAGTCCAGACATTTACAGGATATACACTTTGCCCAACGGCCAACGCATGGTAGCAGGGGTAATGGAAAACGTCTCAAACCACTGGAAGACAATCAGTTTGCCGATCCAGTTTAGTCAGCAGCCGGTGATTTTCACACAACTGACTACCCGGAACGATGCCACGCCAGCAGTTGCCCGTTTGCGGAATGTTTCAACCACACAGTTTCAATTGAAATTGCAAGAGGAAGAAGGGAATGATGGGGTTCATGCAAAGGAAAGCGTGGCCTGGGTTGCATTTGAAAAAGGAATATATAACGGTACGAATCCATTTGAGGTAAATACCTGGTTGCTTACGAGTAGCCCAACCAATAATCCCTTTAATAATAGCTATGCCTCAACGCCAGACTTTTTCTTGAACATTCAGTCAAACAATGAAATAGATCCAGCGAATCCAAGGGTTCAGAACCTTTCAAATATTGGTGTGGATGCTTGGATCAGCGAGGAAACTTCTTCTGATGGTGAAATTACCCACAACATTGAAACAGTGGGATATTTGGCCATGCTCGGAACAGGTAATATTACCAACAATGCTGGTGAAGTGATTGGCGAATTGGGTAGGGTTGACCTGACCAATGTTAGCTTACATATCGACTTTTTAAATGAATACCATAATCCAGTAGTCGTTATCGGTGCAATTGGATTAAATGAAAATGATCCTGTGACAACTAGGGTAACAACAGTAACCAACACGGGATTTGATGTTTATCTCGACGAATGGGATTACTTGGATGGGGTTCACGGCATCGAAAACTTGAGCTATTTGGTTGTTGAAGGGAGCCTGCCGCTGAACCAGACAGTAAATTGTGATGGGGTACCAGAACCTTTACACATTGGTACACAGATAATTGCAGTGGATAATTGCGATGCGACTATCCAATTATTGATGACAGAAAATGATCTTGATTTTAATTGTCAATCCGATACTACTTTTTCAAGGACCTGGACTACGGTCGATGACTGTGGTAATATTACCACACTGATCGAGACCTATATTTTGTTAGACACCGTGCCACCGACTTTTACCGTTCCAGCGAGCTTGACCATCGTTTGCAACGACGATAAAGATGACCTTGCATTGACTGGGGATGTTCCGGATGAGCTGGACAATTGTTCGGAAGTAGTTACAGTGGTGTATTCAGACAACTTAGATAATTTAATAAGCTGTAACGGCTATATCGAACGAACTTGGACAGCGACAGATAATTGTGGCAACCAGACCATCAAGACTCAACTGATTTATGTCTCACCTGAAGAAGATACTGACAGGGATGGAACAGTGGATTATTTTGATTTGGACGATGACAACGACGGAATCCCAGATTTGATCGAAACAAATGCCGATGCTGATGGAGATGGTATTCCCAACGACAAGGATTTGGATTCTGATAATGATGGTATTCCTGATATCATTGAAATTGGTGGGACTGACATCAACGGAGATGGAGTCGTTGACAATGTGGGTGAAGACAATTGGGACAACGATAACGACGGTTTTGCTTTTGGTTTTGATGGAAACGATATTGACCCTAGTGTGGTCGCATCAGTTGTACTCAATCCCTTAAGTTTGGAAAATGACCGGGATGGCGATGGAGTATCAAATTTCATAGATCGGGATAGTGACAATGACGGCATTCCAGACTTGGTAGAAATAGGTGGTGTTGATACAGATGGAGACGGAGTCATCGATTTTCCAGTTCTCACAGACCCGCTGACTATGCAGGACAATGACAATGATGGTTTTGCAGATATTTATGATCCTGACATTGACAACCTGCCAGGAATAGAAAGCCCTGACAAGCCATTGGTTATTTATGATGGCTCAAATTATTCTGGTGGACTCAGTTCTGACCAACCCGACAATGATGGCGACATGGTGCCTGACTTTTTTGATAGTGATTCAGACAATGATGGTACAGGGGATTTAATTGAGGCTGGAGGAATAGATGTCAACGGAGACGGACGGCTTGAATTGACAGCTTCTTTTATTGACCTAAATAATGATGGATTCAGTGACATTTATGTCAGCTTCCCATTGGTTTTTACTGATGGAGATGGAATAGTAGTAGATGGCCGTCCAGAAGATATGGATGGTAACGGCACTGTATATGAAAGTGGGGACATTGACCAAGATGGAAGCCCAAACCACCATGATTTGGATAGTGACGGTGACAATATTATAGATATTCTCGAAACGGGGCTTGCTGTCCACGATGGAGATGGAGATGGTATTTGGGATAATTGGACGGATACCAATCTCAATGGATATGATGATGAAGCTGAAGCTTTGGGCAATATTATGACAGAAGGTGATGGGGCAAACCTAGATGGGCGAGCGGAAGATAGTGGAGACGCAGATGAAACGGCCTATTTAGGTGCACAACCAGACGGGACTTTCGCCGAAGCAAATGGCAATCCAGATATTGATGATGATGCAGATGGCCTGCTCAATTTCCTCGATACCGATTCTGATAATGACTTTTTGCCCGATGGCGTTGAAGATCAAAACCACAACAATATTCAAGATGAAGGGGAAACAGGTATTTATAACCCTGATTCAGATTTTGATAATATTTTGGATGGTATTGAAGATCACAATCAAGATGGGGTTTACTCTCGTGGTGAGACCAATCCTTTGAATCCGAATACAGACGGGGATGGACTCCAAGATGGAGAAGAAGATTTGAACGGCAACGGAATAATTGATCCAATTGAAAGTGATCCTACCAATGCATGTGATCCAGTTTTGAATGAAGCTTGTCGTGGAATAGTTTTGGACATTAAAGTCAAGTTGTTAGGGGCCTTGGTTGACCAAGATTCAATTGGCTTGATGCGGGACGACCTTCGGTTCAAGAAAAAAATTCCATACGAGGAACCATATACTGGCATTGTCCACCTGGCCCATTTTGGAGAAGATAATATTCCTGAATACAACGATCCAAATGGGGGAGGGGGCAACAATGAGCCTCCAAACAGCGGGGGTGGCCTTTTTAGAGAATCATTCGACCTTGGCATGATGTACGTCACGGGAACCGATGCTCCGGTAGATTGGATATTGGTGGAACTGAGGGCTGCGAGCAATCCCGATAGTATTGTCGCTACCAAAGCAGGGTTACTGCAAAGGGACGGTGACATCAGGGACGTGGACGGGCTGGCTTATGTGACATTTGATAATGTGTCGAGTGGTAATTATTATGTGGCCGTGCGCCATAGGAACCACTTGGGCATTATGTCTGCATCGCCTTATTTATTGTCACCAGATGTTGCTGAGATTGATTTTACCAAAGTAGAGACTGAGGTGTATGGTGAAAATTCCAGAAGTAGTCTTGGAGGTATAATGTCGCTGTGGGCAGGTGATTTGAATGGGGATGGCAACATTATATATCAGGGTCAATTGAACGACGTACTACCACTCTTCATAAACATTGTTTTAGATGGAACGAATGCTGATCTATTAGCCAACTTTATAGTCAGTGGTTACAATGTCGCAGATTTCAACCTTGATGGTGATGTGATTTTTCAAGGCCCCAATAATGATAAAGCAAAACTCTTGATCTATTCTGTATTGGGTTCACCTGAAAACTCATTACAGTTGGCCAATTTTGTATTGATGGACAAGTTGCCGTAACAAAATATAGCTTTTGATGAAATTAAAATCCCTGAACTTCGGCATGAAGTTCAGGGATTTTTTAATGTTGGATATTTTTACTCATTTGATAATTTCTTGCAATAAAAATATAAAACAAAAAAACACAGAAGTGGGACTACGTCTGTGCGTCGTTAAAACTTATTATGGAACAGCGTAAAAACGCAATAGCCCCGAATAGGGGCTATTGTGTTTTTACGCTGTTATATTACGGCCTTGCTTTGACTGCCTAATCGTCATCGTCATCATGTCGGTCAATAATCCCGTTGCCGGTTTCTCCCTGAAAACCGGTATTGTTTTCCCTGATTTCAGAATGGCGGATTTGCCCGCCCAAGTTGCCGACTTTCGCAAAAACCCCAAAGGTGGCCAATGAAATAAGCAAGGTGATAAATGTAATTGCCTTTGCAAAGGATAATTCCTTGACTATGCCAATAAAACCAATAAGGGAAAATACACCTAACAGCCCCATAAGCCAAATTGCCTTTTCAGCCAATTCTTCGTGTTCTTCTATAATATTCTCAGAAATACCAGCAATTTGCTCGACAGATTCTTCCGCTTCTTCTCCCGTTAAAAAAACGGGTATTGTCAAAATTGCCATTAAAATAAATATAACCAGCGCCACCTTTTTTGTGGTGTTGTTATTTGAATACTGGCCATGAGCCAAAATCCCGATCCCGATTAAAGTTCCTATGATCGGGAAATGGGTCAATACTAAATGAACATGTGTTAAATCCATGATTTTACTTTTTAAATTATTTTTAAATTCTGTTAATCCGTCTAAGTAAAACCAAAATTGGGCGGAGCTCTCAATCCATTTTCCAGTATTAAAAATCCATTGAATATATTTTCAAACCGTGTTACCTGACATAGGCTTTTGCCTGTACTAATAAATTCACCTTCGGCAAAACAAGTGTTTGCCAGAAAATCAAAGCCATTGAAATTAAAATCCTTGAGTCGATTTTGTGCTGATGGCGTATAATTTTTTAAACCATAATCCGGGTCGAGATGAAATGTCAATCCCAAATAATCAATAATATCATCGGCATTCTCATGACTTAAATTGTGTTCCTTATAAGTCATCTCCGTATGATGCTTATGAGGTATAAAGGAGTGGAGGAGGATAATTGCCACCACTTTGAAAAACAATATATTTTTGATGATACTCATCTGAATCAAAATAGGCGGGAAAAAATTAAAGTTGTACAAGCCAATATTTTCACCCTGATTTTTATTGGCTTCAAAGCTAATAGGTTTTTATTTTGTTGGAAATGATATAGGAGGACGTTGGCGATGACTTATGTCATGTACGTATTGCCTGCCCGTCACGAGCAGTCGTACTCAATTAAAGCAAGGCTTCCCCAAAGATAAGTTTTACCTGCCAAATTGAAAATTGATTTTTCAATTTGGCAGGTAAAACTTATCTTTGCTGCATGATTGAAAGACGTTTGACCGGAATCCTGCTTAGAGATCTGGAATGGTCGCCCATTCTGGGCTTGGTTGGCCCTCGACAAGTTGGGAAGACCACCTTGGTGAGGCACCTGCAAACATTGATTGAAAAACCATCCCTTTACCTCGACCTCGAATTGGCATCCGACCTCCAAAAGCTCAATGACGCTGAGTACTACCTCTCTGGCCATGCTGAAAAATGCGTGCTGATTGACGAGGTGCAAACTCGCCCCGAGCTCTTTCCTTTGCTTCGCGCACTGACCGACCAAAGCAGAAAGCCTGCGCGGTTTATTTTGTTGGGTTCGGCTTCGCCGTATGTGGTCCGGCAAATAACGGAAACCCTTGCCGGGCGGATCGCATACCATGAACTGGCACCTTTTTCCTTTTCCGAAATCAGTACTCTTTATTCGATGGAAGAACATTGGTTCAGGGGTGGCTTTCCGAGATCGCTTTTGGCAGGAAAACCTTTTATTGCCCGCAAATGGATGGCTGATTTTATCGAAACCTTTGTACATAGAGACTTAGCAAGGCTCGGCTTCCAAGTGCCTGTTACGCTTATCCAGCGCATGATTTCGATGCTGGCGCACTTGCATGGAGGATTGTTGAACCTCAGCAATTTGGGCAAATCGCTTGGTATAACGCACCCTACTGTCAACAAATACCTCGAACTGTTGGAAGGCAGCTTTCTGGTCCGGCGCTTGCCACCTTATTTCCCGAACCTTGGCAAGCGTCTTGTCAAAACGCCCAAAATTTATTTGCGTGATACTGGTTTGCTGCACCACCTGCTGCACATCAATGATGCGGAACAGCTCAAAGGGCATCCTTCTATCGGTGCATCCTGGGAAGGTTATGTCATCGAGCAGATCATTCGGGAAGCCCCGGAGTTTACTGAATTTTATTTTTACCGCACCAAAAGTGGGGCAGAAGTGGATCTCCTCCTCATCACTTCCAGCGGTAAGATGGTCTGTTTAGAAATAAAGTATTCGGTGGCTCCTTCCATTTCAAAAGGCTTCTTCGTCAGCCTCGAAGACCTGAAACCCGACTACCGTTTTGTCATCATCCCTTCAGGTGAAACCTACTCGCGCTCTGAGGGCATTAAAATTTGTCCGTTGGGCCATTTCCTCGAAAGGGAGTTGAAAAACCTGTGAGAAGCTCTTTGCCAAAGGACACACCTGCGCCAGAATTCTTGAGTTGAGCCTTATGGCTTCAAGACCAATTACTTATTATCAGGCGTCATGCAAGTGAAACCAACAATTTTCCTACATTTGATTTTAGATCAAAAAAGCAGCACTTGAACCTTTTTATGCACCCATTTTATAGGTTGTTCTTTCCACTAATCACCCTTTTGTTCTGGGGGCATGGGTTGCTATTATCGCAGGACTACCTCGCCAACGTACAATTTTACAACCACGAAAACGGGCTTGCCGGGCGCTTCGCCAACTGCACCTTCAAAGACAGCCGGGGGTTGATATGGATCGGCACCCAGTTCGGGCTGAACCGCTTTGATGGGCGGGATTTCCTCCTTTTCAACGAAGCATCAGGTTTGCCCTTTCCGCAGGTGATGGAAATACACGAAGATTCGGAGGGGTGGCTCTGGCTTTTCAGAAACTGTTTCCACAAGCAGGGCTGCACCCGGAACCTGGCTTTTTTGCACAGCATCACACATGAGGTCCACACTTTTGAAGAACACTTAGGAGACAAGGTGGATTTCAGGCCGGAGGATGTGGTGAGCATTGTGACCAACGAATTTGGCGATGTTTTTTTAAGTGCAGAACGGCAGGTTGTTCAGTGGTCGGGAGAAGAAATCTTGCGGAAAATTGATTTAACAGGTTTGGCAGCTACCCCCAACTTATTGTGTGTGTTAGGGGCAGACAGGCTGGCCGGATGGTATCATGCAGAAAATGAAACAAACAACGATTACCTCATCTATTTAGCATTCGATTTGCACGGAAAAACTCAACATTCTCAAATTGTCCCCAACCAAAGTAAAAAGAATGCAAAGGATGAACTGCAATTGATCGGCAGGGATCACCTGGGGCGAAAAATGGTCAGTCATAGTTATGCTTTTGATGATGCCGATCCCCATTTTGTACTCCGGGATGACGGCAAGCTCTTGAGGGATACTTCGGCCTGGTCAAACTATCCGAACCCGCAGGATTTTTTTTACGACCCATTCCACCCGGTAGCATGGCAATATGGAAGTGACGGCCTGAATGTCTTTACCCTTTCGGGTGGCTTGGTCTATCGTTTTGGGGACGAATTTCCAGAATTGGGAAAAAATCGGCAAAATCGGCAGATCCGCTTTGATGGAGACCATATAACCTGGCTTTCAGGACGTTATGGCGTTTTCAGGATACAGTTCAGGCCCAATCCTTTTCAACGTGTCCTGTACAACCCGCTCCCCGACCTTGAATCCCCGATAAAAAATATTTGCCAAGGGGTGACACCTATTGGAAACGGAAAACTGTTGTTGAGTACCCAACAATTTGGCTTTTATGAAAAGCAAAGCGGGACACCCGCCCCACCTGTCAGATTGGAAAAAAAAGAACCAGGTGCAGTTCCCGTCACCTTGAGCAAAGGCTATCAGGGCGATTATTGGGGCGTGCAATATTCTATCCTACACCGATTGACAAAAATAGGTGGGGATTACAGCTTTGAACGGCAATCTTTTGAACAAGGAAAAGCATTTAATAAAACGTTGTCCCAATACTCCAAAGGAAACCGCTTGTGGCTGGGCACGGACAAAGGCCTGCATTATTTTGACCACAAGCAACTGCGATTTTTGAATCTGGCCAACTACAATGGATTCGATGAATTAAAAGAAAGCACGGTACACCAGATTTATGAGGAAAACGGAGACCGGATCTGGCTCTGCACCTCCAGCGGCCTTTATCTTTTTAATGTAGAAAAAGGTATTCAGGAACGCTATTGGGAAGGCGGGAACAGCACGCTCAAAATACCCGGCACTGCATTCTACCAGATACTGCCTGCCGAGCAGGGTGGTTGGTGGCTGGCTTCCCAGCAAGGCCTCGTCCTTTGGAACCCTGACAAAAATACGACACAACTTTTCACCACCAAAGATGGCCTGGCTGCTAATGAAATCCTGGCAATCCATGAAGACGGTTATGGCTTTTTGTGGCTGGCAACGGATGCAGGCCTGGTCCAATATCAAACAGGCACAAGCTTGTCAATGATTTGGCTGAAAGCGGACGGCATCAGTTCAAATGACTTCGAACCCTACACCTATTATTGCCAGGAAGACGGGACGGTGTGGTTCGGCAGCACCAATGGCTACACGGTTTTCCATCCAAAAGATTTTAAGGATATTGACTTTACTGCCCAACCCGATATTCGGCTGAACATCCTCGACTTTGAGCAGTTTTCCATCGAAACGAACAAGCTCGAAAACCGGACGAACCAACTCCTCAAAAACCAACAGATCACTTTGCAGCCCGGCGAACAGCTGTTCAATCTCCGGATCGCCCTCGCCGATTATGTGAACGGCGCTGATGCAAAATATACCTACCGCATCCTTGGCTTTCAGGATTTTTGGCAGGAGGGCAAAGAGAACCTGATCCGCATCAGTGGCCTGCCTTACGGCAATTTCACATTGGAAATAAAGGGCCGGTTGGCCAACGGGCAGTACTCCTCCCAGGAAATCCACCTGCCAATTCGAATCCTGAAGCCCTTTTATTTAAAAACCTGGTTTTTAATATTTGCTATGGCAGTCATATTTTGCTCGGTTTTTCTTTGGTTCAAGTGGCGTACCTCCCAAATGAAGGAGCGGCAGATACAATTGGAGCGCACCGTTCAGGAACGGACGGAAGAACTCAAAAAAGACAAGGAAACCATTCAGCTGCAGGCCAAAGAGCTGCGCCTTCTCGACAAACTGAAATCCCGCTTCTTCGCCAACGTTTCCCATGAACTCCGCACACCCCTGACCCTGATGCTGGGCCCCGTGCATTCCTTGCTGAAACGGAAGAAAAGGGACGGCGAGGAAACAAAGCTGCTACAGTTCATCCAGCGCAATGCCCAACAACTACAAAAGCTCATCAACGAAATATTGGACTTGTCCAAACTGGAAGACAACAAACTGGAAGTGATCGAAAAACCTGTGCTTTTCTATCCCTACCTCAAAGATCAAATGGCGCAGTTCCACTCCTTTGCGGCAAGTATGCAGCAGGAATTTGACATGAAGTTTGAGGCCGACGAGTCCCTGCAAATACTTTTGGACAAAAACAAATTTGAGAAAATCGTCCACAACTTCCTGTCAAATGCCCTGAAGTTTACACCGCCCAGCGGCAAGGTGGCATTAAAGGTGGAACAATTGGGCAACCACCTCCAGGTCAGCGTGAGCGATACGGGAAGGGGCATCCACCCCGACGACCAGCCCCACATCTTCGACCGTTTCTACCAAGCCCCCTCCCGGCCTCCCCAAAATGGGGAGGAATTATCTTCCCAAATTGGGGAGGGCTGGGAAGGGGCGGAAGGCGGCACCGGCATCGGCCTGTCGCTCTGCAAGGAACTGGCCGAACTGCTGGGCGGAAAGGTCTGGGCAGAAAGTGAACTGGGAAAAGGGAGCGTGTTTTATTTCAAATTCCCAAAAGTCGAGGTGACATCTTTGGGGGATGGCCATGAGACCATGCAAAAAGGTGTCAACTCTGAACCAACTATTGCACTTGAACCAGAGATGACACCTTTCCCATTTCCCACAAAGCCACTCCTCAAAGATGTCACCTCGAAGCCTGGAATGGCAAACATCCTCATCGTCGAGGACAATGCCGACCTGCGGGAATACCTTCAGTTCCTTCTATCTGACTATCAGGTATTTACGACAGCAAACGGAAAAGAAGCTTTAGAATGGTTGACGGCGGACGATGGACGGCGGACGACGGATACAAACCGTCTGCCGTCTGCCGTCCGCCGTCAACCAGATTTGATAATCTCCGACCTCATGATGCCTGTCATGGACGGCTTCCAGTTCCTAGAAAAACTCAAGTCCGATGACCGCTGGCGGCACCTGCCCATCATCATGCTGACCGCCAAGGTGAACGCCCGGGCCAAGCTCAGGGCACTGCGCATCGGGGTGGACGATTACCTGACCAAGCCGTTCCAGGAAGAGGAATTGATAGTCCGCATCGAAAACCTGCTGGGCAACTACCGGAAACGGATGGAAATGTTCTCGAAAATGGGGGACGGGACTCTCGGCGCCCTCGACAAAAACCGTCCTGTGATTGCGGAAGTAGATGCGGAATGGCTAAAAGAAGTGGAGGCGGTTTTTGAAAAACACTTCGGCGACCCTGGCCTTTCCGTTGAAAGGGCTGCCTGGGAACTGCACCTGAGCATCCGCCAGTTCCAACGCAGGCTCAAAATGGTCACCGGGCTTTCGCCCATACAATACATCCGGGAAATGCGCCTGCAAAAAGCCAAGGATTACCTCCTTGCCGGGAAATACGCCACTGTCCAAAAAACGGCACTGGCCACCGGGTTCAAAGATGCCCGGTATTTTTCCGAACTGTTCCAAAAACATTTCGCAGTCAGCCCTTCGTCCTTTTTGCGCTGATTTCAGCCCCCCTACGCCCGCTTTTCTATAAAATGTCGCTTTTGACCCGCTAGTTCGTCGCATTTACCTCGTGTCGCCTGCCCGATCTTTGTGTCATCCTAAATAATGGTTTTCTTCCATTATTATTCGGAGTATGATTTATCCAATTTCACTTAAAAAACTGATAGACCAACTTCCAGGAAGTTCTAAAACTTCCTGGAAGATTGCTTCAGACTATCACTTTACTAGGTGAAACTGTAAAATCATACTCTCAGCCTTTCACCTATTGAAGAATATCAAAGAATAAGTTTCTTGTTCGGGCTTCTGGTATCCAGTCCATATTTGGACGGGTTTCTTCCATTCGGCCTTTTTTCTGGGCCTGCCCAAAAAGAACAACAAGACAAAGGCAACCGGGCACTCCTGCCTGACGGCAGGCAGGCATCATTCCTGCCTGCCGTCAGGCAAGTTATTTTTAAAGTGAGCCGCCCGGGGGGCTTTTTGGAATCCTCATTTCTCACTTTAAAAATTATGATTATGAAAAAATTAATTTTACTCGTCGTTCTACTTCTACTTAATCTTCCCTTCCTTCAAGCTGCCGATATCACTTGGGATGGTGGCGGAGACGGGACAACCTGGACACAAGGGACCAATTGGGTGGGTAATGTGGCGCCCTTAACTACCGATAATGCAATTTTTGATGCTGTCACCGTAACCATTACATCTGGTTCTGCTATTACTATAGTTGGTTTAACAATAAGAAACAGCGGAAATATCACTTTCACACCAAACATTACTCATAATGGAGTTTTGACTATTCAAAATGCGTCAACAGTAGTATTCAACGGGACTGTATCCGCATCCGGATCTGCGATAAACTCAGATACTGGTGGACCTAATGCTATCACATATAGCCTTTCAAGTACTATGAAGGATATGAATATAAATGCGGCGACGACAATAACCGTAAATACCACTTTCTCTTTCCGACGATTCGTAGGTGCCTTCGATTTGACGTTCAATGGATCAGGCACTATCACAAATGGTACTAAGATCAGTTCCGTCGCATCAGGTGCAACTTTTACATACAGCGGTACCGGAACATATACACATAATGTTAATACCCTTGCAGTATTAACAGGTGGTGCGATTGTAAACAGCGGCAATTTTATAAGCAACAGCACTATTACAAACGACGGTACTTTTACGAACAACAGCACTTTTACGAACAACGGCACTATTAAAGGTATCGGTACGATTACCCAAAGCGGGACTTTTACCAATGCAGCAGGTTCCTTTGTAGAACCCGGTCAATCACCTGGCACACTCACTATTACCGGTGACTTGTCTATAAATTCAGGTACGCTCAAATGCGAAATAAATGGAACCACTGCCAGTACCTTATATGATGTATTGGATGTATCGGGTACGGCAACTATCGTCAACGGAAGTTCCAAATTAAACCTTGTGTTTGGATATGTAGCTTCTGCCAACGATGCTTTCGATATCGTCACAGCAGGGACTGTATCTGGGACTTTTGCAATTGGCGACATCACTTTTTCAGGTGGCAATGTCACTGCGGTGGATGTTACCTATCCCGGAGGTAAAGTTACGGTCACAGTGTCAGCAATACTACCGGTAGAATTGGTCTTCTTCGATGCCCGCCTGCAAGGAGAAACCACCCTGCTCAGCTGGCAAACCGCCTCCGAAACCAACAACGAAGGCTTTGAAATAGAGCATAGCCCAGACGGAAAAAACTGGCGCAATCTTGCCACCATAAAAGGGCAAGGCACTACTTTCGAGCTTCAAAACTATTCTTACCTCCATGAAAACCCACAACCCGGCCTTAACTACTACCGCCTCAAACAAATGGACTACGACGGGAAGTTTGAATATTCAAAAATTGTGAGTGTGGATTTGACAGACCTTGAAAACCCGTCAAGCTTCTGGGTCTATCCCAATCCCGTCAGCAAGGGTGAACTTACCTTGTATTTTCCTAAAGGGTTGGAAGAAGAAGCCTTCACCCTCACACTGTATAGTCTAGCAGGCCAGCTGCTAATACAACAAAAGGACGTGGAACTGCCGAAGACACTGGACATCAGTGGATTAGGGGCCGGTGTTTACCTGTTGGAGGTTATCAGTGGCAGTAAATCCTGGAAGGAGAGGTTTGTTGTCCAATAATTTAAGTTGGGAGTCAACTCTAAGTTGTCTTCCAACTATGCATCTGCAAACCCTTGATTTTCAGGCATATATATTTTCAGGCCAATATTCACAAAAATCACATTATCAATGCCAGTGACACCTGAACACGATATTGGCGAGCTGCATTGCCCATCTGCAATGGGCAGCCCGTCAGCAACTTTGGCCTGTAACCAAAAAAATGCATCCACCGTCACCTGCACCCTGCTCGATGTAAAAGGCCGGGCAAGGTTTATGGAGATTTATACCCTGAACAAGGGAGCGTGTATATAACAATTGAAAACTCCCCCACCTAACAGTTGAAAAGGGTACCAAAAAACGGGGCAAAAAATCATCTTTGGAATTTTTCCAAAATGATAAAACCGTGATAAAGATGGTAACCAAACAAGAGATCCTATTAATGC
>JAJCYI010000093.1 GCA_029263015.1 Saprospiraceae bacterium
TTCTAAATCCATGATATTTTTTTTAGGGGTCAGGGGTCAGACAATTGTATTCTTATTAACTAAACGTGAGTTCTGGATAGCAATCTTATTGTCCCGTTAGGGACGGAACATGGGTAGCCAAGCATTTGCAGGGGTTTTTCGCCGTGCCGTAGGTACGCAACGTGGAAAATGTTACGTACCTACGGCACGAAAAATACCGTTGGTTTGGCATTGCTACCCATGTTCCGTCCTTAACGGGACAATCAAAGGACAGAAACCGCCATAAGCTCTTGATTGTCAAAGATTATTATCCAGAACTCACGTTAAATATTAGAACTCAAGAACTCAGAAACTCAAAACTCCCCCCTATACCACATCAATACTGCACCGAAGGCCGTAATCAGTACAATCAGCACCGTGCCCATTTTGATGGAATATCGGATATGGTTGGAAAAATCCAATATTTCCTGTTTCATGTGCGGATATTTGGGAATGACTTCTTTCTCCAATCTTTCCCTGTTGAGAATGTCTTTTATGCCAAACTCTACTTTATTCTGCACCAGTTTTTTATAGGATTTAAAAACCTTGACCCGAAAATACACATTGAGGAAAAGCATGGCAACAAAAAGGCCGATGATAAGGAAAGTAAGTATATGGAACATGTTTTTTCTGTTTACTGGTCTATTGATTTACAGGCCTCCAATCACTTTGCGATTGGGCTTATATGAAGACAGGTGCAAGAATAAAAAGATAAAATATAAACGGCAACGAGGTCAGCCTGTTTTCAACCCAAAGGGCATTCTCCCAACAAGCTCGTATGTTTGCAAAAACAATAAACATGACCATCCAACCCGACACCTTCCAATTTTTAAATGACATTACCGTAAACAATAACCGAGATTGGTTCAATGCCAACAAGCCCACTTATCAAACGGCTCTTGATGACGTGAAACAATTTGTGAAGGCCGTAGAAGATGGCCTCAACAAAACTGACAATATCGAAAAAAGCAAAGTGTTCCGCATTTACCGGGACGTGCGTTTTTCAAAAAATAAATCACCTTATAAAAATTACTTTGGTGCAAGTTTCATGCGGGCGACTGCCAAATTGCGAGGCGGATATTATCTACACATCGAGCAGGAGAAATCATTTGTCGGTGGTGGCTTTTGGGCGCCCAACCCCTCTGACCTGAAACGCATTCGCGATGAATTTGCTTTAGACGACAAGCCAACGCGGAAAATATTAGCTGACAAGACCTTCAAAAAATATTTCGGTACCCTGCAAGGCGATGCGGTCAAAACTGCACCCAAAGGATTTGACAAAACCCATCCTGCCATTGACCTCATCCGCATGAAACAACTTGTAATTTCACGTCCATTTTCCGAGGAAGAAGTCACCAATAAAAATTTCCTAAAAGAAGTCGTACTGACCTTTGGGGCCATGCGCCCTTTTTTCGATTACATGAGCGAGGTTTTGACGACTGACCGGAATGGGGTGTCGATTATTGATTAGCAGGTTCAGAAACGACGCTTTTCCAAAAAGCGTCGCTTCTTGGCTGAAATATATTTTTATGAAAATAATAAACGACCTAAAAGCTACCCGTGACGAAACCCTGCTGCATTTTGATTTGCCAGACAAGGATTTATCAAAAAGATACGCCCTGGGGAAGTGGTCGGTCCAGGAATTGCTGAACCACATTACCGACGCTGAAACGGTGCTTTACGATAGAATAAGGCGGGCAATTTCAAAACCGGGGCAAGTGATCTGGGGCTTCGATCAGGATGCTTGGTGCAAAGGGATCGATTATGCAAATTTTTCCGTGCAAATAAATAAACCGATTTATTCTTCCGTGCGAGAGGCGGTTATTTTTTTAGCTGAAAAATACTATGTCAAATTGGGCCATCACGAATTTATTCACAGCGAGACTGGAAGGCGCACTTTGAAAGATGAATTTGATAAAGTGGCCTGGCACAATGCACATCATTTGGAGCAGATAAATAAAGCCCTTTCCACTTAAGTGCCACGGGCTAATTAAACAGATATTTTATCAATATCTTTTCCCGCCTGTCGCTTCTAAAAAATACCTGCCTGCCGGCAGGCAGGCTTCCGTAAATCCAGCTATGCAAGGATTTTTTAAAAACAACAGACGAAAAAACCTTATTCCTAAAATTACCTGTTTAATTAACCCGTAGCACTTAATATGAAATATCAAAAGAATGGATTTGTTATTTCGACAGATAAAGAACTGTTGCAAATCGACATGATCCATAAATACCTTTCTGAGGAAGCCTACTGGTGTAAAAACATCCCAAAAGAGCCTGTTCAGCCTGTACCCCCAACTACATACCATAGTGGGGGCTATTAAAAACAGCCTTTGTATCATATCTTGGGAAAGACAACATTTGAACATTTGTTCATTTTGTGGTAAATTTGTAGCTATGAGACTAAGTATTGAAATATCGACCGAACAACATTGCCAGATTAAGGCAATGGCCGCCCTAAAAGGAAAGACCATCAAAGATTTGGTTTTGGAAAAAATCTTTGATAAGGCTAAAGGCACTGACACCGCATGGGAAGAACTGATGTCATTTTTGGACAAGCGCATTGCCCATGCGGAAAACGGTGGAATATCCACTAAAACCCCGAACCAAATTGCCAAAGAAGTCCTCCGGCGCAACAAAACACCCTGATGCCCTCCTACGAACTTTCGACATTCGCAGAATCAGACCTTGACAAGGTTTTGCAATATAGCTTCGAACGTTTTGGTGAAAACCAGATGCTGAAATATAACGCCCAACTGATGTCCTGTTTCGACGAAATATCCAAAATATCTGGTCACTACAAAAAGATAGAAAGAAAGGGGAAAACGCTGCGTTCCCTCCATTGCCCAAAGCACTACATATTCGCACTGGAAAGGGGCGATCAACCTCTGCTCATTATCGCCATATTGCATGAACGGATGGATTTGACAATACGCATCCAAAATAGGTTAGTAAAAACGATTTAATAAGTTGTGCCATAATGCGACGGAATTTTTTGTTCTAAAGAATTCAAAAAATCGTTGCATAGCCGTAGCTACGAGACTTTTTTTTGAGTTTTTTAGAAGGAAAAAGAACAAGTATAATGGAACAAGTTATTGAATCGTTTTTACTTATAGATGTTGGGCTTTTTTCTTTGGATAGTGTTCTACCGAAAATTTGAACCTGAACCTCTCCGTTTTTTTGAACATTAGAGGGCATTCGGTTGCACATCATATTATAAAAATTCCTTAGTAACGGTCAAATAATAAGTTCACGATTTTGTGGTGAATTATTTTTTCCTCTGACAAGGCAAAAAACGGAGGCATAGCAGTGTTACGGCGAGCCTGCCTGCCGGTAGGCAGGTATTTTTAACGCCGTCAGAGGCAAAAAGAATCAGCAGAAAACGGGAAATTATTATTTGACAGTTACTTAGCGTAAGTTTATGCACGAATCTGCGTGATACCCTAATTTAAAATGATATCGAATAACATTGGTGGTTCCGTGTTATCACCGGACGCAGTCCGGCGCAAGCGGGTGGCCTGGCACAATGCACACCATTTGGAGCAGATAAATAAAGCTCTTTCCACTTAATCAATAGTCCATGCAGTTTTTTTTAAATCAAAGCAGATATTTTAAATCAATTTGTATTTTATAGGCTATCAGGTTGTTAATTTAGGAGGTAACTTTAAGTTACCTCCTAAATTGATTTTGATAACTAACCGATTATCAAATAGTTAAAAAACACACAGAGTATTCTTAATATTAAATATCAAAAAAATGGATTTGTTATTTCGACGGATAAAGATCTGTTACAAATCGACATGATCCATAAATATCTTTCAGAAGATGCTTATTGGTGTAAAAATATCCCAAAAGAAATAGTTGAAAAGAGCATCAATAATTCATGCAATTTTGGATTATATCAGCATAAAGAACAAATTGGCTTTGCCAGGGTCGTGACGGACTATGCCACCTTTGCCTATCTGGCGGATGTATTTATTTTGCCGGAATTTAGAGGAAAAGGCTTGTCGAAATGGCTGATAAAAACCATTATTGAATTTCCAGATTTACAAGGTTTAAGAAGATGGATCTTAGCGACTATGGATGCACATAAGCTTTATGAAAAATATGCTGAATTTACGCCGATAGCCAATCCAGATAGGCTCATGGAAAGACGTTTTCCGGATTTATATTCTTCAAAAAAATGAGCATCTAATTGACGATACACATTAAGATACTATTTCATTGTATAGATTGATCTATCTTAATAATAACATTGGACATTTCATGTATAATGTCCAATGTTTCAATAAAGTTGGAATCTCTGGATTGATTAAAATATTGGTTCTCAAAGATAGACATGAACGGCCACCCGCAAAATATTGGACAGTCTGGCCGTTAGTGTTTAGATAATAAAAGGTATACTTATTTTTAATGCGCAAAAACTATAATTTATTTCCAGAAAAATATCAGTAAATGAAGATTTTATTATGGATCGCTTTTTCACTCCTGTTGGTTTTTTGCTGTTGCAATAGAAAGGATCGAGTTGAAGAAAAGATACTTGCACTCCAAAGCGAAGATCCAGAAATCAGAAAATCAGCAGCTTGGTCTTTGGAATATATACCAGATAAGCGAGCTTTGAACCACTAGGTTGCTGCTCTTAAAGATAAATATTCTGAAGTTCGTATTCATTCAGCGAATGCATTAGGAGAAATTGGAGATAAGAGGGCTGTTCAACCTCTAATAAATGCATTGTATGATGAAGAGCATGAAGTCACTTTATCCGTTATTGAAGCTTTGGATAAATTAAGGGATATACGAGCTATTGAACCTATACTTACCCCCAATATTAAACCAATAACTGCAAATACTTAGTTGATTTAAAATGTGTTTTTTTACCAAAACACCTTTCCGAAGGTTTGGGGAATACTATTTGGATTTAGAGAATATGCCTGAACCATTGGAAATTCCAAAACTGGATTTTATATAACGATTTTGTAGTAATAGGAATGCTAATTGAACTGGATTGTAAATTGGAGTACAATAAATAAAAACGAAGAGAATATCGTGATCAAGCTTTACTGAAAATACGCAATGTGCAATGAACCCCAATAACAGCAGATAGCAACATTATTAGAAAACATGGATTTTTTAGTACCTTTGCCCTGAAGATTACATATCTTTTGATATCAATTATTCTCTTTCTCTTCTCTTTGCTAATTACCAGCATATTATCACCTCTTATCAACTTAGCATTGGTTTAATTGAATTATCAGTAACTAGTCCTATATCAGAGTGCTAGCCATTAGTACGCCCTGCTACTTTACTCAAGTATTTGAGGTCTTTTCTGATATCATCTAAATAATTTGTATGGATATTTGTTTAAACAATTACGACTGTAACAATCGTATTACAACGGCATTGCTTCTAGCAGCAGGTACAGGCAGCCGACTTTTTCCATTAACACGAAACTCCCCGAAGTGTCTTACGCTTGTAAATGAAAAGTCTATTCTGGAAAGGCTTGTTAATAGTTTAAAATTGCAGGGATTCAAACGGCTTGTAATAGTAACTGGTCATAAGAAAGATTGTATCATGGAATTTCTGGGTAGTAAATCAGGGGATATGACGGTGGAATACATTCATAGTGCTCTTTACAAAACTACAAATAACATTTATTCGCTTTGGATGGCTCGTGATATGATAGATGAGCCTTTTGTCCTTTTCGAAAGCGATCTGGTTATTAATACTTCGTTGCTCGATGAAATGATTTTTCCTGATAGAATAGCCGTTGCATGTCTGCAACCCTGGTTAAACGGAACTTCTGTTACAATTAGCCCATCTAAACAGGTTACAAAATTTCACATGGGAACTACTGAAAACTATACTGGTATTAGATATAAAACGGTTAATATTTACAGCTTTTCTCTTTCATCATGGCAAGCGATTATTAAGAAGCTTAATCAATATATTTCTGAGGGTATTGTTAACTGTTACTACGAAACAGTGTTTGCCGAAATGGTTGAGGATAACAACTTGGTTCTTAAGTCAGTTTCGTTCGATTATAAACCATGGTATGAAATCGATACGGTTGGAGATTTAGCTGAAGCTGAAAAATTATTTCCTAAAAAGACTAAAAGAATTACTGCCCTTGGGCGTCCTATGGCCTAGTTTTCTGGAAGCGGAGATATATTGAATAAAAGAACAGTAACTGATAATACTAGACTTATGCAAATACCTAACTATAAAACTCAAGCAGAGAAATACGAATTTATATCGAAGCAACATGGTGGCTATTATCGTCATAATTTCATCGATCATGCCTATTTATATAATCTGTATTTTCCACCAGAAGCAGTTTTTAGCAAATTAAAAGAAAGCGTTCATGAACTAGTATTGAATTATCCAATAGCACAAAATGCACTTGCTGAACTTGTCGGTAAATTTATAAATCATCCTGCAAATGAAATTGTTGTTGGAAATGGGGCCGCCGAAATTATTAAAATCCTATCCGGACATATTGCTAAAAAACTAATTATCCCAGTTCCCTCCTTTAATGAATATGCCAATGCCGCACCTGAAGGTCATATAGTTGAATTTCCGCTTGAATTTCCATCCTTTCAGCTCGATGTAGATAAATTTGCAGTCGAAGCTATAAAAACTGGAGCAGATATCGCTGTGGTGGTAAGCCCTAATAATCCTACCTCGATGTTGGTGCCAAAGGCAGACTTAATTAAGCTTGCCCTAAAACTTGATGAACATGATTGTATGCTTATTATAGATGAATCCTTTCTTGATTTTGCGGAAGACAAGGAAAATATAAGCATGGAGCAAGAAATTGAGAATTACCCGAATTTGGCAATTCTCAAAAGCATGAGTAAAGCTTTCGGAATTTGTGGACTTCGAATAGGGTACCTGTTAACTGCAAATTTCCAATTTGCTGCAGCTGTACGCAAGGGAATACATATTTGGAATATAAATGGATTTGCCGAGGAATTTCTGCGAATTTTACCCAACTACAAACAGGAATTTATTGATAGCTGTAAAAAGGTTAAAGTAGACAGAGATGCATTTTATGAAAAGCTTTGTGCAATACCAGGAATCACTATTTTCAAACCAGATGCGAATTATATTTTTTGCCGCCTCCCGGAAGCTGCATTAAGTGGCCCTGAGGTGGTAAAAAAATTATTCGTGGAGCATAATATCTACATAAAAGACTGTGTTGGAAAAACACAACAAGATGCCGATCGCTATCTTCGAATTGCAAGCCGTACCGAAGCAGAGAATAACAAATTAGTTGATGCTTTAATGGATGTAATGTATTAAAAAAAGTAATGGAAATGAGTGATTCAGATCGACCAAGTATACTGGTTTTTGTAAGAGACTTACCAAACATCTGTTCTTTACTTGGCCTGCTCTGTGCGGTATTCGGTATCTACTTCGCAATCGAGTCCAATTTCCTCGCCGCCGTTATTAGCTTGCTATGGGCTGTTTTGTTTGATTGGTATGATGGGATCATAGCCCGCAAAATGAAAGGTAGAACAAAAGAAAAAGGAGCCTTTGGCGCACAACTAGACTCTATGATTGATATTGTGAGTTTCGGCGTTCTTCCTGCAATTCTACTTTTAGGTTATGGGGACTATAGTCTTTGGTACATGCCAGGTGCATTTATTGTTATAGCAAGTGCGGCCATACGGCTGAGTTATTTCAATATTTATGGCCTAATTGACAATAAAACATACCTTGGATTGTCGGTTGATAGCAATGGCTTAATTCTACCTCTTCTGTTTTTATTCGAAGGGGTTTTCAGTCAAACCTCTTTTTCAATTCTACTATATTTATTATTGCTTGTTTTATCTACTTTAAATTTGTCTTCCCTTCGAATTCCTAAACTAGGTGGGAAGTGGATTAATGTGGTGGTTGGCTATGTGTTAATAATGACGGCTGTTTTTGGATGGATAATATTTCGTTCTTTATAATCTTTTACTTAACAGGGGATAGTCTGAAGAAGTGATTTTGTAATCTGGGCCATTGAATATTGAAATGCGCGAGTATCCGCGGTAGAGCCCAAAAACTTATTGGTGCCATCCCTCTGAGCATCCACCAAGTCAAGGAGCCAAGAGCAGTAGAATCCTTGGATAAGAACGGTAACCATTTACGGCGCAGGTTAACCAACTCTTCTGCTGTAACTAAATTAGTATAGCCATAGTTCCGTTTGACTTCCACATGAAAAGCCCCCGAACGGTCGAATAGTTTATGGTAAAGATGGACACTTCGATAGACTGCCTGATACGCACCTTCCGAGAAATGCACTCCTTGATGGACTGTTGACTCGCGGAGGATTATCGACCCGCCTTCAGTGAGACGGCTTCTAAACTTACAAAGTAGCTCTACAACATCATGGTCGTTCAAATACATACACAAACCTCCTAGGAAGATCAGCTCAAAGCGGCCTTCTGGAAGGGTATGTCTAACATCACCCTCCACAATTCTAATATTTGATAGATAGGTCAGCCTTTCCCTAGCAGCTTTTGCCATCATGCTACTTTGCTCGATTCCTATGACCGACTTATAACGCTTGCCGAATATCTCTGTCCATGTTCCTGCGCCGCAGCCAAGATCAAGTACGCTCGCCGTGCTATCTATCTTATCGAGCCAACCACTGGCATTTCGTATTTCTTTCTGTAGTCTATAAGCGGTTGCGCTGGCTGGGAGATTGTGCTCATGAGCCATCATACTGACAGTGGCTGCAGTGCCACCCGCTGGGTTTTCAAAATAGCGTTTTATAGCTGTATTGTCGACTTGTTGTTTGCTTTTATCGGCTTGATGGTCAGGCATATATTTTTATTCTTTTTTTATATTGATCCTTATTGTACTTTTTCACTTTGTACTTGTCTGATCTTGTTTCCATACAAAACTCAACAATGTTCAAATAACATATAGCATGAATTTCCTTTATCTTGGTTAAGGTACAAATAATCCTGATGTTGGGTGATAGACTACTTTTTAAACTACACCACATTACTCACGATCGCGCGGTAACAAAATGGATTTAGGGAATTGCCTACTTTTCACACGTATACCGAAAGCACCCCATATTGCCGATAGGGTTTGCGTGTTTAAAATTAAACAATAGAGGGCATTCTGTCCAGTTTTAGGAGTCTTTAATAATATGCCTACATTGCTGGCAGAGAAAGAACCCATCACCTCACAATCGTCACATCCCCCTCCAACAATCGCACCTCCCCGTCAATAAATTCTATCTCAGCAAACCAGACCAGCACCTGCGGATTCATGGGTTCGTCTCTGTATTTGCCATCCCACCCAAAAGCAGGGTCGTTCGGGAGGAAGTTGTAATATTCAAATACCGATTCGCCCCAGCGGTCGAAGACAAGGAAAGATCGAATGTTTGCCACGATGTCTTCTTTGGCGAAAATCATGAACACTTCGTTGAGGCCATCGCCGTTTGGTGAAAATGCGTTAGGGACAAACACGTTCTTTTTGCGGTCAACAAAAATGGTCAACTCGTCGCTGTCGTTGCAGCCATTATCGGAAACAACGCTGATGGAATAAGTGGTCGTGATAAACGGTGCGACTATTTGGGTGAGACAAGTCGGGCATTCCGTCGAATCGAGGCCGGTCCAAATAATGGAATCTAACGAGGAAGTAGGTACACTCACGATGGCATGGAGGGTCGTGCCGTCGCCTATGTCAATTTCTATGTTATCGCCCAATTCCACCACAACGGGCAGCGGGGCATTTATCAAAATAGTTTCAGAAGTACTGCAGCCATTGGCATCCTGAGCTGTGATCTGGTATGCCCCGGCATCGAGGCCAAAGAAATTATTATCTGGTTGAAACGGACCACCATTGATCGAGTATTCATAAGGTTCGTCACCTCCCGTCACTTCTGCATTTACGAATCCTTCCGATTGTCCAAAACAATCAATATCGGCTACCGTGAAAATCATTTCCAATGGCGGCGGTTCAGCCAGAGTGACGGTGGCCTCATCTGCGCAGTCATTGGCATCGGTAATTGTCACCGAATATGTGCCAGCGACCAAGTTGGCGTTTTCCTGCGTTATTCCATTGTTTGACCAGAAATAGGTGTAGGGAGGTTGCCCACCACTGCCTACGGCGATTGCGCTGCCGTCATTTTCCCCTGCACAACTGATGTCGTAATTGTTGAAAAATGAAGTTATGGAAGCTGAGGCAGTAGGCGGGAATAATTGTTCAATATCTGCATTTACTGTAACTGAAAGCCCGTTCGCACCAGTCACCAAAACAGTGTAGGTGCCTGGTGGCAGGCCGCCGATAACTTCCAGCGCACCAATATCTGTGATAGTTCCCTGACCAGTGGAAGGGCCGCTCCATTCGTATGTGAACGGTGCAAATCCTTGATTCACAGTCAATTCCAATGCGCCTGTCGATTCCCCACATGGAATCACGCTTCCAATTAAGCTGGCAGCAATACCGCACTGGTTGGGTGGCAATAGGGTAGTGGCCGTGATGACGGTGCTGTCACATCCAAACTGGTTTTGCAGTACAACCATAACCGTACCCGTGTCACTCACCTCACAACTCGTTTGGGCGACAAAAACAGTATCACTGGGTAACAGATCGACCGTTAGGGTCACGGTGCTGTCGCATCCAAATTGATTGGTTAAATCATTTGAAAAAACACCTGCACTGACAGGGTCGCAAGTCGTGTCAGATATGAAAACGGTATTGCTAGGTTGCAACAAAACGGTTTCGATAACAACGCTATCGCAGCCGTCCACCGTGATTAAGGTATTGCTGAAAATTCCAACCAAGGCAGGGTCGCAAGTCTCTGATTCAAAAGTAGTTGTGTCGGAATCTGAAAAAGTGACGGTCAGGATAACGGTACTGTCGCATCCAAATTGGTTCAACAACACATTGGTGAAAACACCAACATTATTGAGGTCACAGCTTGTGTCCGAAATGTCAGTTGTATTGCTTGGCAAGAGTGAGACCGTTTCGATTACAGTACTATCGCAACCCCATTGGTTAGTGAGGTCAAAGGTGAAAACGCCCACATCATTGGGGTCGCAGCTTGAGTTGGTGATAAAAACAGAATCGTTTGGCAGCAAAAAAAACGTTTCGATCACCGTACTGTCACAGCCATCCGCAGTTGTAAATGTATTTGTAAAAATGCCTATTTCGGTTGGGTCACATGTCGGGGTATTCACAGAAACGGTGTCTGTTTCTGAAAAAACTACGGTCAGGACGACCACGCTGTCACAGCCATTTTGATCGAAATAGTTATTGGTAAAAACGCCCACATTGGCGGGGTTGCAATTGCTGTCGGTTAGGAAGGTGGTATCCTCCTCGATGACCATTAATGTTGAAATGAGGATACTGTCGCAGCCCTGCGAAGTACTCAATGTGTCTTGGTAAATGCCACTCGTAGTCTGTATAGCGCCTGCTAAAACGATGCTGTCACCCTCACAAATCTGCATGGACAGTGGGGTGCTTGTATGCTGGTTCACGGTGACGGTAGCACTGCTGTTGAGGTTCATGGAGCAGGCTGGGTTTGAGTTGTCAGAGACGGAGGTGAGTTCGTAAGTGGTTGTATTTGTGGGGTTTACGTTAATCGTGTGCCCACTGAAAATATTTTGCAGATCGAAAACCTGCGTCCCGTCTGAGTAGCTCACGTCAAATGGGGCATTTCCTGAAAGGGTAAAAACAAGGGTCACTGTCTCGCCATTGCAAATCTCCACATCCTCGGTAATTGTACCCGACGGCAATTGCTGCCATTGCACGGGTGTACCGAATGCGACCGACAAACATGGGTCGTTCAGGTCAACGCCGCCCATGCCATCACTATCTCCGGCTACCGCCGAAATATAGTAGGTCACGCCTGGCAACATAGGTGGCACTAGACTGAAAGTTGGGGAGTTGCCTGTGCCGAAAATTGTTCCTAAACTGTTGGCATTGCCGCTGTGGATCACAAAAATAAAATTGTCATTGGCGTCCAATATGGAATCGGCATTGTGGGTGGCGATAATGGAGAGGTCTTCACAGACCGTGATCGGCGTCAGGTCCATTGTGCCAGCCTCGGTGATGCATTGACAGGCGAAATTGCCAGACAAGGTAATCGTATCACAGGCATTTCCATCTGAAACAGAAAAAGAGTAAGGGGTGCTCGACGGGATCGGTTGGCTGGTGAAAATGTATGGTGCGTTTGGCTCCAACATGCCTGGAACGGATCCGGTCACTGTATAAGTCGAGGAATCTCCCCCTGTTATTTCAAAAGTAACCGTGTATTCGGTTTGGGTCGCATCGCATTCCGTATCGAAATTGATGATCTGTGGCGCATTGACCACTTCCACTATTCCCGAACCACTTCCCGTGCCTTCACAGCCATTTCCATCAATAATATTTAATATGGTGTAAACACCTGGTTGTGTGACGGGTATGCTTGTGGTGTCACTTGAAACAGTAATTGAAGTCGTGTCGGAATTGTCAATTAAATAAGTGATTTCAAATGGTGGTTCGCCCGTGGCGATGATGGTCAGCAGGACAGATTCCCCACTGCCGGCACAGACTATCCCCATGCCTGAAATAGTTGCCGTTGGGTTCTCAAAGACCTCCACTTCCAAGGAATCCACGCCTGGGCAACTGCCCATTGTAGTTATGGAATAAGTGACTAAATGTAAGCCAGAGCCAAGTGTAGAAGGCGTTATTTCACCAGCAGCGTTGGCTACACCGCCCCATGTGCCGCCAATGGGTGAGGCGGTAAGTGTCTGAGTACCAACCGATTCGCAAAAAGGCCCAACCGAATCAATGGCGACGGTGGTGCCAGACAGGATTTCGATGGTGGCAATTTCATCATTCGAACAAAAATTTCCGTCGATATAATTATAAGTGACAATGTAAGAGCCAGGTCCGAGTGCTTGCGGGTCAATTTCTCCTTCGATCGAGGCCACACCTCCCCAGATGCCGCCAGGCGGATCGGCCTCAAGTTGTTGAACGGGGTCCGTATCACAAAAAGGGCCAGCAGGAAAGATTTCTATTTCTGGCAAAGCTGCTATTTCGATGGTGACCATTGCCTCGTTCATGCAGCCATTTCCATCTGTAAAAGAATAAATGACAGAATGCTCTCCCGGAGCGAGCAGGGCAGGATCAACAATGCCATTGGCATTGGCGGCACCGCTCCACGTGCCTCCTAATGGAATGCCCTCCATCTGCACGGGGTCGGCATCCTTGCAGATTGGGAACAGCAACGGTACGATTACGACAACAGGGTTTGGGAATACAATCACATCCACGGTGGCTGTGCCGGTGCAGTCAAATACATCTGTTACGGTGACGGTATAAGTCCCCGCATTGGTGAAATCAACATTTTGAATAGAAGGGTTTTGATCATTGGAAGAAAAGCCAAACGGACCAGCCCATTCGTAACTGATTCCCCCTCCAGCCATCAGTTGCAAGTCGTCGCCTTCGCATAATGGACTGTTGCTCGAAGCGACTGCTGGCGGTGGATCGGCCACAAAAACAGTCACATCATCCATATCAAAATTGTTGCAGGCAAATTCGATCACTACGCTATAAGTGGTGGTCACGGTCGGAGTGGCAGTCGGGTTCGATACGTTCCAGGGGTTTAAGGTTGGGTCAGGGGTCCAATTCCAGGAAATACCATTTGGATCTGCTTGTAGTTCTACGCTTTCGCCGGGGCAAATGGTCACATCGTCCATCGGTTCTGCCTGTGGACTTCCAAAACAGACCGTCTGCAAATTGGTAGCCCCACCAGTTGAAGCAGTAAAACCATAAAATACATTTGTAGATCCGGCAATAGCTGCAATATCCCCCGAATAGGCAATGGCGTTGCCGTCGAGGACAACCGAAAAAGACTGGGAAGCAGGATCCCAGCTTGCAAAAAAACAGTGATCCTCACAATCCTCAATATTCGGCAGGGTGACAGGTCCAGCCAAATTGGATGGTAAGGCGTGGTCGCAGCTTCCATTAGAAATAATAGCCATGTGGTCTTCGGCAGGGTCGCTACGGTTGCCATTTTCCCAGGTGTCCATTTCGACTGCAAAGGAAGGTGTGATGACTTCATAACCAATTGCCCCACCGGTGCCTCCCAAGGCTGTATTGTCGGTAGTCAAAACAAAAACGATCCCATCTGCACCGCCATCATTGCACCCAAATCCTAAGGCCGCTGAAATGTTGAAAGGTTGGTTGAGGTCAATGGTCGCAGCAGAAAAAACAGAACCTGCTTGGTTCCCAGTATTTGCTGTTATCTGATAGCAATCACCACCAGTGCTAAAAGCACTTCCATTTGTCACGAACTGTGCAAATAGGGCATTGCCATTTGTCAAATAAATAAAACCAATAAGGAGAAAGTAAAAGTGTTTAGGTAAAAGTGTCTTGTCCATTGTGCTTGAATTTCGGCCACAAAGTACGGAAAATCATGGTTCCATTGTTTCATTGTTCCATTGTTTTGCCGTTCCATTGTCAAAGACGATCGGGTAATAAAAGAGACGCTTTTACAAAAAGTGTATCTTTTCACCACCCAGCACTTTTGCGAATTGGACTCAGCCATGAAGCCATGAAACAATGAAATCACTTCCGCTCCCTGCCGAACACCTGCACCCAGTACCGTCCGACATGCGCTGCGCCCATATCATTATAACCTCCCATCATGCTTCGGCAATGACCAGGGCTGTTTTTCCAACCAATCACTGCTCCATTTACGGTGCGGACATTCCAGGCTGCATTTTCAGCTACTGATTTCCACTCGTATCCTGACCTTGAAACCCGCTGCCCGATGCGACTGCCATTGGAGCCATTGTGGCCGATGAAGTTGTTGTGGTTCATGTCCTCGGCGTGTTTCTGAGCTGCTTTTGCCAATTGACTGTTCCATTTCAATGGCTTGGCGGGGGGCATTGCCTCCTGGTCACAGGTACACCCTTCTGACCTGATCTGGTTGACCAGTCGGAGCATTTCCTGTTGCCAGGTTTCTGGTACATAAGATAATGATGGTGGAGTGGCATTCTGTTGTACAGGGATGCACAGGGCACATAATAGGGAGAAGGCAAAGATTCTGTTTTTGAACATATTTAGCGCAAGGGTTTGATCCTTAACGTCATTCTGCGATTTTTTCGTACCTGGAAGGGCAGTAGGCAGTAGGCAGTAGGCAGTAAGCAGTAAGCAGTAAACAGTAAGCAGTGAACAGTGAACAGTGAACAGTGAACAAATTGAACAATGTCCTCCATCACTCATCACTCAAAACTCATCATTCGCTTCCTTATCCAAATTTCAATTACGATCAGATTTGGAATCCAACACATCCAACCAACGACTTGGTAGGCTTCGATGAACGAAAGGCCGATCGGCCCTTGCAGCAGGGGGAGGTATATCCGCAAGGTAACTGCTGCCAGCGTCAGCGCGTAACTTCTCAACATCCATTGCTGGTGGGCATCAATGTCTAAGTTGCGAATACTCAGGTAAGCTTTGGTGGTGGTGTAAAGCCAACTAAGTGCGAGTAAGGAGAAACCAAGTTGGGTAAATTCGCCTCCTGGCGTCCATTGCGCAGCGCCAAGCCCGGCGAGGCCGCTGAACAGGACGGCGATGATGTAAACCTTGCCAATCAGGCGGTGAAGTTGCATCCGCTTGGCTCGGAATTTTGGTAAAAACTGAAACGGGCCGCTCATCAACGCCAGTGGGCCAAAAATGACATGGCCGTAAAATGAAATCCGGAACAATTGGTTGGACAAAACTTCTTCCGTTTTCATTTGCAGGAAATCAATGGTTTCAAAACTCCAATAACGCATGGAGACAAGCGCTACGCCGAATGCCAGGAAAAAAAGTAGGAATCGGCCCAGGGCGGTAGATACACGTTTTATCATCAGGTTTTTACTTTTGAAAAAAAGGTTACTTTGCACGGGCAAAGAAGCGACGCTTTTTTAAAAAGCGTCGCTTCTGAACTTGAAGGTGCAATTTATAAACTTTCATCGTTTTCATTTTTGAAAACAAAATCAATGGTATAAAATGAGAACGTTATGCCATGTTGGTTTCGCTTTCCAATGGGTTTCGCCCCATTGGAAAGTTACTCATCCGTAACTTGGATTGGGCGGCTTGTAATTGGAGCAAGGTGTCTGACGCCTCGAAGGGCGTCCGACACCTGAACTACTATTTAACGTGAGTTCTGGATAGCAATCTTATTGTCCCGTTAGGGACGGAACATGGGTAGCCAAGCATTTGCAGGGGTTTTCACCGTGCCGTAGGTACGCAACGTGGAAAATGTTACGTACCTACGGCACGAAAAATACCGT
>JAJCYI010000094.1 GCA_029263015.1 Saprospiraceae bacterium
CGTTACATTCAATTGATAAAAACCAAAAATGCCATGCTCAATTTAAGAATCAAAAGATTTTTCAAGAGCCGTGTCATTAATTTTATAATCCTCGAAAAATTCAATAAATGTTTCTTTAGCGTCTTGGGGTTTCATGTGCGTTAAATCTGGTCTTTCAGGTTTGGTAATAACTAAAGATTCCCACTCATCTTTTAAAATAATTTCATCATTTTGTTTTACTGCCCGGCAAAATGGATATTGAAACCCAAATTTTTCGGAAATAGCGAGCATTAAATTGTGTTCTATTTCTTTGTAATTTAATAATTGATTTTTTATGGGTCGGGGAATATCAAGTAAATAGGCTTCGGAGGCATCATGCAAAAGACCTGCTAACCTCTGACCAAATGGACAAAGTAAAGCTACCTCAATAGAATGTTGAGCAACCGAATAAAAATAATGAGTGTGTCCTCCAAAGCGGCATTGCATTGAAAGACCGTGAGCAATATCTTCTATGCAGATTAACCCGGGGTCAATATCGAAAACGTTGAAATATTTTCCTGTAAATGTTCTAATGCATTTTGGTGTATATAAATTTTCTTTTGACATAATTTCAAGATTAATAAATAAAAAACTGAATGTAACATTTCATACAACGGTCATGCCCAGCAAAAGCTGGTCACGCCGTGTATGCGTGACCGTTAGCTGCCATAAGACGAAACAACCTTACCGCAATTGTCACAAATGACATTTCCAAAATCATCGCCGGATCGGTCGAAAGGATGATGCTTACAATCAATTGATTCTACATTGTCAATTTTTCGTATATATTTATTTCTGAATTGACCAACCAAAAAGAAATATTTATTTTTTACATTAATACACAATCCTTCGGGAAACATTAAAAAGCCATCAAGTTTACCGCCTTTTTGCTTGTATACTTTTGCCGTTAATTGGTCAACAACTTTTAAGTAATGTTCTTTATTTTTAACTCGTAAATTAGAGTAGTCTTTATATGATGCTATCGAAGTCATAATTAAGTTTTTAAAATGAAAAATACGTCAGCTAACAAAGCATAAAATGTCAAGTGTTCGATTCCTCTCACCTGCATTTATGCAAGCGTTACCCCTCATTCGCCCGAAACCAAGCCAAATCCTTCAACCATTCCCTCACCTCCGACTTGTGTATCAGCTCGTACCCGAAGGCTTGCGTGAACAACAGCACGGTGGCTGCTCCTGCAAAGAATATCCCCACGGGGATCAGGAAGGCGATGATCTGTGCGAGCATTTTGAGTGATTAATGATTAGTGATTTAGGGTCAAGGTTTCTTTGTGGCCCACCCCTGCATTGATCTGCTCGGAATCGGCGGCGATGTGCCCCAGTATCATATCCATCAAGTCTTTTTTGTTCCTTTTTTTATTGGCGTCCCTGGTGCCGGAATTTACGGTGTCGGGATAGTGCAAAGCTCTGTACTGGTTTATCAGGTCGGTGGGCTTGGTGGTGGGCACAAGCTTTTCGACCTTTTCCCGTATCCCGCCTACCCAGCCAAGACAAAAGGCGTCGGCCTTGCGGGTTTTATTGTGGCGTTTCATCCTTTTTGAAAGGGTAGCGATGTGCTCCCGACGTGCCCGCATGAGCTTGCGGTGGGTGGTTTCATAGGCGTAGGCGGCAATTTCCTGATGGGGGTCGAGGCCGATGAAAATGGGCATAGTCCTGATCCCGTACCCCGTGGCCTTGTAATCAAAAAGATATTCGCAGCCGAACAGGTCGGCGATGCAACGTGCAAGCGTTGCCTCTATGCTGGTGATTTTCTGGGCGCTGTACGCATTGGCCGCCTGCTCTTTGATCTCCGACAGTTTAATGTCCTGTTCGGTAATGTGGTGCTTTTGCATGAGTTCCTGCGCCCGTTGCAGGGCGAGCGCTGCTTCGTGGGGGTTGTCACTGGCAGCAAGGCGGAGGAGCTTTTTTATTTTTTCGAGCATGGGATTTTCATTTATGAGTTTTCATTTATGATTATTGGAAATTCTCGACGTTGGAGGTGCTCAGGCCACTCGGACATATCCCTGCCGTGGCGGTCTTTTAGTGCCAATTCTTTGGAAAGGTGCGTCCCAAGCTGTTTCATAAAAACAGGAATTCCAAGGTCTGTAAGTTCATCGACAAGGCTGGAATACCAATTAAGGTCTGATTTCCTGTATTTGTATTTTCCTGATTTATTGCCACTCTCTCCACCAATGATCGCCCAGTCAATCCCTTCCATTTCACACGCAAAATCAATTTTTATTTCACTTATAAGCGGCTCTATTGATAAGAAACGGAAGGCTGCGGGAATATTTACCAATTGTGGGGTTCGTTCCCAAAATTTTGCTTGATCCTCCGTGGAAACACCAAGCCAGACATTTTTATACCCACTATCCCAGTCGTTTGGAAGGCATTGTCTAATTCTATGGGGTCGCTTGGTCAATATCTGGTAAGTAAACTCTGGTGTCTTTCGGATGATTTCCCAAGCCTCATCCCTCCAACCATCAGCCTCTTCGATGAAGAAATCAGACCATGAACAGGTGAATATCTTCATACATGGAAAGGAGGTGACTTTTTCCATATCCTTTGAAGTGCCGCCACACTGCCAGTCAAATGACCATTTGAGCGGGTCATTGAAATTGTTTTTTGAGCGTAGGACTTCGGTGGGGTCTTTGTGGAAACGCTCTTTGTCCCTGAACATATAGCAGTATTTGCAGCCAGCACTTACTTTTTTGCAGCCATGCCACGGATTCCAAGTAGCATCTGTCCATTCTATTTTTGATTTTACAGGCATTTTAAAACAGTTTTAAAAGGTT
Source organism: Saprospiraceae bacterium (assembly GCA_029263015.1). GTDB lineage: Bacteria > Bacteroidota > Bacteroidia > Chitinophagales > Saprospiraceae > UBA6168. The sequence goes on from JAJCYI010000094.1 coordinate 2,810, forward strand.
TTTATTTCTCCTCACAACCATGTACCGTAACAGCGGCGATCTGTGATTTGTCGAACTTGGTCTTTTCGCAAACAGTGACAATCTGGTCGTCGATGGTTTCTTCGTTGCTGGTGGGGATCAGGATGCGGCGGGGCTTGTAGTTGCCTTTTCGCTCCACCTCCACATCGAGGAGGAAGCCCGTCTTTCGGGTATAGCTGTCGATGTCGGCCAACTGCACATGGAACTGGTCCTTTATGGTGGTTTTCATACGTTGTATTCTTTGCAAGCCCTGTCGTGGGCGAACTTATGCTCTGGATAATATCCGAACCGCTCATCCATGCCTTTGAGCAGGCTCATCAGGCTACTGTGGTGGCGCTTGAGCGCTTTGCCTATTTCCATGAAAGAAAATTCCTTTTTCCGCGCAATGAAGGATACGGTCGTGCGTGCAGACACCATATAGGGTGTCCTCCCGTTTTCAAGTAGCTGTACAGGGAAAAGGTTGTACTGCTCGCACACGTCCTTTACGATGTGTTCCATTTCAGTCATATTATTCTTGGATAAATAGGTCTCTGACTTGCTTCTTGTTTTTTTGAATCAGATAAAATATCAACTGTCAAAGAATTACTGGAACGAGGCTTAATAATTATTTTACCTCTTTTGTAATGAAAGATAGAAATGCTTTGATCATCATTAAGTTGAATTGCAAATTTTCCAATTTTAGTTACACTCATTTTTCTTCTATTTTAAAAGTGACCGTGATTTTGACTATATCTTGAGTATCGCCAATGGCTCTCATGGTGAGTTTTGAGTTTTGAGTGATGAGTGATGAGTGATGGCCTCCCGCTCCTTTTTTCTCTTTAGATAATTCCGGTTAATACTGCACATTCCAGGCATCCGTTCAAGGCTGCAATTGCAGAATGAACGCTGTCCTCCATGATGTTTACAATGGGTCATACGGCACATTGGAGGCTCGAGTACCAATAATAAGTCCCATACTATACTATTCTGTATAGTGTCGGTGATGCCCCGTTTGGATAGTACTTTTGAGAATTCATTCAGGTCAAGGTTCAGAGGGTCAAGCCCTCGGTACTGGATGGCTTTTTTCAGCCTGTCGAATTTGGCGCAAGAGTTCCACATAATTATAAATTATAAATTATCAATTATCAATTCCTTTTCGGTGCGCCCTGCCGTGGCCAGTGTGTGGGAGGCCGATCCGGCAGGGCATTTAGAACCGATTATATAAGGCAGCAATCCATACCTCGGCACATGGCCACAAGGGTGGCTGGCCGAGGCTAAATGGATTGCGAATTCTTCTTGCTTTTTGGCTCTAATTTCCTGACGATATAGCCACCGATGCCGACCAGCACCAGCCACCACCAAGGCAGGTCTTTTTTGTTGTCGGGGCTGAACAGTGCCATTTCCCGAAGTTCGGTATTGGCGGCCTTCAGCTGCTTGTTTTTGAGGCGCAAGGATGTCACCAGGGCGCTGTCCTGCCGCCACCAGGTGGAGTCGATGCGCATGACGGGGATAAAAATGCGCCTGCCCGGCACCGTTACTTCCACAGTATCAGTAAGTGTGAGGAGTGAATCACTGGGCGGGCAGACGACAGTATCTATGAATACGGTATCAAAATCCGGGATTTCCCAGATGGTGGAATCAAGGTAAAGGGTGTCCACCGCAAGGCTGTCCTTGCAGGGGAACTGCTCAGCACAGTAGGCGGCGAGTGCCTGCCTGCTGCCTTTTACTTCGCCCGTTGGGGAAAAGATGGCGCAGGATGTCTGGAATGCCATTAGAGCGATAAGGATAAACAGTTGTGGTTGAATCTTGATTTTCATTCCTATTCGATTTTTGATTTGATTGTTGAGCTGTTCCATTTCGGATTTTACATCGGTATTGAGCTGGCGGTTGAATGTTCGGTAACTGATTTTGTAAGCGGGGTAAACGAACCTTTTCCAGATACTCTTTCGGGTCGGGTACCATTCCCATTCGGTGTAGAACTCTTCCCGTTTTTCCCCGTGCAGCTGCTGGATGATCTCGCATCGGTCGAGGAAATTTTTTCTTCTGGATTGTTCCCTGGTCATTGTCGTTTTTGATTTACTGTTGATGCCCATTGGCCATCAGTTCATGCTTGCCCAGTGCTTTTCATCCTGTAAGCGTTTGTCCACTTCTTTTTTGACCATGTGGAGCTTTCGGATGCACTTTTCCAGTTCCTCGTCGGTCATGGCCGGAATCGTTTTTCCGGCGATGCGGGTGTTGCTCATGTAGGCATTGACCCGCTCCCAATAGACCTGCGTATTGCCTTTGTTTTCGATACCGATCGCAGCGAGCAGGTTGAGTATCTGGTGGCGCAGTTTGCGGGTTTTATGGGTGGTGGCTGCTTTGGTAATTGACTTCTTTTTTTCCAGTGCTGCGATGAGTTCACCGAGTTCGATCTCGGTCAGCAGTTTGGTGCTGTCAACCCCATAACCCGCCAGCATGTCGGCCTTTGCGTATTCCAGTTTCAACTCTTTTAGGAGGATATGAAAACGAATGATTTTGTGGGTCGTAGGTGTCTGCGTTCTGGTGCTTGATGACTTGGACATAATGGTAATATTTTGGATGTTCTTTGTTGAGGTTGGCACAGGCTTCGTATACCGCTTTGAGGTATTGTTCAGTACTTAGGTTAAAATCCGATAACGCACCTGGGCTGTAACCCCCAGCGTTGCTGGGTTTTGTTTTTTGGAAATATTTTATCCGTGCAATCATATCTTGTATTCGTTTTCAAACCTGCGCTGCGACAAATACCCTTCTGGATAAATCTGGTCGGTACGGGGGTTGTGGGTCAGCCAGTATTTGTATTTTTTAATATTGACAAACACCTGTTTTTGCTCCTCTGCATTCATCAACCTCCATATCTTTTTACACTTCGATTTGTTGCCGACTTTGTGCCCGTATGTGTCCCAGAAGTTGTCGAAACCCAAATCCTGTTCGACCTCCTGCACCCTGAACTTGACATTCAGGCTGTCATCGTTTTCATTCGCCAACAGGTCGCTTTCTTTGACCTGTGAGCGCAGCCAGTTGAGCAGCCACAAGCGGTCTGTTTCGGTGTAGTTTTCGTAGGTCGGCAGTTCCATTTTTTGCAAAAGGCCGTCCTTGAAGGTGAGCAGGATGATCCTGTTGTCCTTGTTGCCGAACAGTGTGATTAGGTACTCTTTCATGTGTGGGTTGGGTTTTGGAAAGTGGACGGCCAAAAGGCCGCCCACTGCCATGCAATCTGTAATCATTGAAAACAGCAGTCCGTCACTACGCTTTCACGTAGAATTTTTCTTCCTGCGTGATCGCCAGGCCAAAGCCTTCAAGGTCATCGTCGTCGAATTTGTCCGCATTGCGGAGGATGCCCTTTTTATCGATCTCGCACCTTTCGATCACGTATTCGGGATTCCATTCCTTGAGGTGTTCAAGGGATTTGTCCCAGTCGGCAGATTCGAGCTTTGCGGGGTTTTTTTTGAAACCAATGACGCCCCCTGCAAAGGATGTGGATTTTTTGCCGTCAACGAACAGGGTTTCCCGTTGCTGTGCGGCATATTCGGTGAGTATCAGTTCGGCCTGCTTCTTTGCATCCGAGTGTAATTTTTCCTTTGTTTCGTAGCCCTGAACGACAGGGGTGATCTCTTTCCTTTTTTCAGCCTGCACCAGCATGAGGTCTGAGGAGGCATCAAGCCATTTTTCCATTGCCTTTCTGGCCTTCTGTTCGGTAATTTTTGTCATTACGAGTGGTATTTAAATAGTGTTATGAAAGCTTTTTAGGTAAAAACAGGTACGGGCTTTTCCTTTTTATTGGAAATATCCCCTTGCATGTCACCAAGGACGAGGAGGCGGTTCTGGATGCACCGTTTGAGCCTCCGCATGTCTTTTACAACCGTTATTTTTTGGGTACCGACCACCACCGTTTCCGGCTGGCATTCTTTCCAAATCCCTTCGATCATATCCTTGTTGTTAAGGCCGTTCCCTTTTGCTATCCGTGTGACATCCTGACGGATTGCGCCATAGGTGCCGATGTATGTCCGGCCAAATCGGGATTCGATCTCGTCCCAGCCCATGTTCTGCTTGCGCACATTGTTCTGGATGAGTTTTTGCAGGTGGCCGACGCCCATGATGACGCAGCCCATTTTGTCCTCCAAACCATTGAAGATCGGGATCAACAGCCCCATTGCAGCTTCGTGCAGTTTGTCCACTTGGTCCAGTATGAGCAATGGCCTTTCGTCGGCACTTTTTGCGAAAAATTTAATGATTTCAAAAAGGACTTGATCCGCATCCTTGTGCGAGGTAACGTTGAGTCCAATACTCCTTCCAAGCATCCGCACAAACGTGCTCTTGTGCCAGCGTTCGCATTCGAGGTAATACACATGCTGGCTGTGCATGGATGAATAGCTTTTCGCACTGGTGGTTTTACTGCTACCTGCCGGGCTTGACACTGCCATCCAAAGGCTCATTTTTTTAGAGTCGTCGAACACTTTGTGGAGCAGCTTCGTATTTCCCGTTTCGACAATGTTCCAACCGTTTGGCCGCCAATCGAGGGCGGCGGCCACCTTGCGCCACATGTTGTCACCTACTTTGTTCCATCGTTCGTTATGAATCTGGTTGATCGTTGCAACGGAGACTTGGCACTTGTTAGCGACCTGTGCGTGTGTGCCGAGCTTGAAGTATTCCCTGCTAACAAGCTCTGCGATTTCTACATAGTTCATACTGTTGTAATGATTAAAATGGGTCTGCATGGTGGTGTATCTTTATTTGAAAATGGGTTACGAAATGGGTGTATCCTCAGGGGGTCACTCTTTACTGTCGAAAAATTCCTTGCAGGCGGCATAATTGACGCCTACCATGAAAATAAAGACGGCAGCAAAAAGTAAAACCTTAATTAATATTGCCATAATGTGATTGATTTTAAAATGTCCCCGCACTGGCTTCCGACTTTCGGCGGACGTCCTCGGCGGGGACTTCTTGAATTGGTGTTATGTGGAAGCGGCAGGGGTCGAACCTGCTTTGATGAGCGCTAAGATCATGGTGCCAGCCACCACACTCCCGAAAACCAGCGACGAATCGCTGGGAAAACCAACTAACTTAGAGAAAACCTTCACGCCGCCTTTGCAGCGTAAAAAACACACGTATTAAACCCGAAAGATCAATGTTTTAAAAAAGGCCAGCCCAAGGGTGTTCTAAAACGCTGGGCTGGCTGTACCCAGAATATGATAAACGAAACTAACTACTATGCTTTCAGTACTGCGACCTCGCATTTGACACCAGGTCGCTGATTTCCTGTTCGTCCATATCTTCCGGTGCTTCCTGTTCGAGCAGGCGGGGCTTTCCTTTGTCCTTCCAGGCGATTGCCCTTTCTTCGAGCCAGGCGCTTTCTGCCTCGCCCTTATCTATTTTGTCGGCGAGTGGGCCGAGCAGTATGTTCACTTCGTCGCCGTCCGCCCCGTCCACTTCCACGAGGTCTTCATAGTGTGCATTTCGGGCATCTTCAATGTGCTTGAGGCGGGCCTGTGCCCTGCCGATCCCTTCGCCGTCCGCACCTGGGCCATATATCTGCACTTTCCGCTGTTCGGTGGCCGTGCCGAGGTAATCCCTGTTGGGGTCATCGTTGTTGGCAAAGATGTACACCTCTGTCAAGTCCTCCATGTCGTAGCAGAGCCGTACCGTATTGTGGTTGGCGATGGTGTCGTACTCATCCACCACGAAATGGTAATCGACGCGTTGGATGGTGGTCTTTATCACGCCGCCCTTGCGGATCGCTACGGTTTTTTCGAGGCCAAAAAGCTGCACCGTCTGCCATAGTTCCGCCCTGATGGCATGTGGCTTATCGGATTTGGCTTGCATCTCACGGGGCGACATCTGCACCCTCGAAAACTTGGTGCTGTACCTGCTCAGTTCCGTGGATCGGTAGAGGTCGAGCACCCGCATCATTTCCTTGTATGCTTCGTCAAATGACCACGCCCCGTCCTTCCGCTTTTTCTTTTGTTTGGCAATATATTCCGGCGAACGGTGGGCGCTGTCCCTGCGGCTCTGGACGCCTTCGCCATAGTACCATTCCGATTCGGCCATGAACACGCTCTGGATGGTCTCGAACGTCCTTTCCACCTTGGCCTTGCCAGTGCTCTTTGAGGTGATCGTTACCTTTACGCCCATTATTTCGAGGCGCTGTATGAGTATTTTGATCTCCTCGGTATTGTGGCCCGGAAAGCGGTCTATCACCAGTTCGTAGGGCAGGTATCCGGTGTGCGCCACCGCCATTTTCAGGGCGTTGATGTAGCCCCACCGATCCTCCTTGGTGTCGAAATGCACCCCTACGATGTCGCCGCTGTGTACGTCGAGGATGGCCAGCCAATAAAGGAACCTTTCTTTTCCGTCCGCATCCTTGAAGGCGATCATGTTGACCCTCGTGCCGTCCGCCATCCAGCAATCGCCAGCGTGGAGGGCGTTTTCAATAGGTATGTAGCCCTTGTACCTGTCCGAAAGTTTGCCAGAGCCGAAGCGGTCGGCTGTCAGGAATTTTGTCAACGGTTCGGCCAGTTTGCTTTCAAACCAGCTTTTGGATGGGGCTTTCTTCTCTGCGAGCACGCACATGGTCCGCAGCTTGCGGATCACGAATGCGTTGGTGTAGTTTGCCTGGAGGCGGCGCATTTGCAGCAGCCAGCTCATCAGTTCGGGGTCGTCGTACTGCCTGGCGTTTTTGTTGCCGCTCCTCGGTAGCCGCACCACCTGTTCTATTGGCTTGCCATTGAGCACTGCGTCGATCTTTTCGCCGAGCCTGCGCCAGTGGCGTGGCAGGTATGCCACACCACTGCCATCCATTAAATTGGAGAAATCTTTCAGCAACTGGCATTTGCCAGTGGTCTCAACCGCCGCTACCTCTTTCGCCATGTAATTGATGATTGCGCAAGCCTTCGCAAGTGTCTGAATGTGTTCGTAGTCGCCCCTGTAATGGTGCACGTATGCACCGCAATCGGTTTTCAGGACGGCCTCTATGTTCGATTTGAGCCTTGCCCTTCGGTCGTTTTTCAGGGCGGAATTGTATTGTTGCAGCAGCAGGTCTTTGCCCGGCAGTTGTTCTTTCCGGTTTTGGGGCAGCCTGTCGTAGTCGTAACAGAACTGGCCGTTGAGCTTTGCGTAGCGCCACGATCTTTTGGTGTCGGGGAGTATGGTTTTGTTGCGTTTGGCTGGGGAGACACTTGCTCTAAAATTTCGTCTACATGTAAATCGTAAGTAATCCTTTGATACACCTACTTCTTCTGTCAGAAGCCTTTCGGACAGCCAAGTGACCATCCTGCCATCACGGTCTCGGCGCTGGGTTATGTCATGGAGGTAGAGCTTCATGCATTGATCTGGGTTTGGATTTAAAATAAGGTAATTGCCTGGGCGCCCTTCATTATCTTGGCGGCCTTCTCCTGTTTTTTCGCTTTCCCCTCTTTCAGGTCGAGCAGCACCTGGGCGGCTGCTATCCATATATCGTCATTGTCATGGTGGTCTGCCTGGGTCAGCACCAGTCTTACGTAAGTCCTGTGAAACCCAGATAGATCGGCCACTTTCGCCATGCTGCCGTGAAACTTCTTCAAGGCATTGTAAAGATTTTCCTTGTATTCCTTTTGTGCCATTATTCTTTTGTACTACTTTCGTTCTTTATTGATAATGCAATATTACAGCCATAAACTTATTAAAAGCAAATATTTTTACATAAAATATGTTTATAGCTGTAAAAATACCCAGATTCAGGTATGTCTGAATGGAGAAAACAGCAAGGGGAACGACTTAAACAGGTTCGGAAGAGTATGGGGAAACGTCAAAAAGAATTGGCAGACATGCTTGATGTGACTGTTCCTGCTATATCTGATATTGAAAACGGTAGGAATAAATTGTCTAATGAAATGAGCATTAAGCTATTGGAAAGGCTTAATATAAACATGAATTATATATTAGGGGGCAAAGGGGAGATGTTCTTGAAAATGACTGACAATGCCGGACAGGTGTCACTATCAGATGTGGCTAATACAATCGTTAGGATATTGGACAAAGCAGAAGGTGAAATAAAAAAGGAATTAAAACACTTTACGGGTGATAAAGGCAATGAATCGGAATGATTGATAACCTATTCCGGCTCAATATACCGATATAAGTTCAACCAAATGATACCATACAATCACGTAGCCGAGGTACGGGAGGTTGTTATCAGGAAAAGCATTTTAAAAGCATTTTAAAAAGCCCTGCGAGGATCACCTTGCAGGGCTTTTTTTATAGGTTGCACAAAACCAAATGTGCACTAATTTGTGACCATGATTTTTAGGGACACATTTAGGGGCACATTTCGATGGAAAAACCAAATGTACACTTTTTTACTACAAAATATCCGTACCCATGTAACGAGACCCCTGTATTTACAGGCCATTCGAGCCTTTCCGTATGCCTCAAATATAAGCACATTAAAGTCCGCATCTTTTCCACCAAACACATAACCCCCTCATTCACAGCGTTTTCGGCCAAATATGCTATTGTACGTTTGGTTTTACGGGTTATAGTTGTTTGCCAGTCTGGGAAGGCAAGGTGCTGCTTTGCAGAAGGGCCATAGAACCAAGAAAAGGTTTTTGGAATGTGCCTGCTGGATTTATGGAAATAGGTGAAACGGCTGAAGAAGGCGCATTACGGGAGGTTTGGGAAGAAGCCGAGGCAAAAATAAATTTATGGGGGCTACACACCGTCTTTACGTTCACCCGGTTTGCCCATGTTTATGTTCAATTCTTAGGCGAATTGGTGGATGGAAGATTTGGAGTGGGGGAGGAGAGTACGGAGACACGCTTGTTTACCGAAGAGGAAATTCCGTGGGGCGAAATAGCTTTTGAATCCAGCATATTTGCATTGGAAAAGTATTTTAAAGATCGAAAAAATGGAGTCCGGCAGGCGCACATTGGGTCGTATTGAACAGTCTCGGTTCCCTCAATTTTCCAACTTTTTCTTCACCATTCCCAACACAAATTCCAATTGTTGCTCGTGGTTGAGGTGCGTATTGTCAACAACCACTGCTCTTTCCGCTTTGACAAGTGGGCTGTCTTTGCGTGAAGAGTCAATGCAGTCTCGTTCTTCCAGATTGTGTTTTACCGTTTCAAAATTGACATCCATTCCTTTTTCGATCAATTCAATATATCGACGGCGGGCACGCTCTTCAACCTCGGCGGTCAGGAAAATTATAAGTTCTGCATTAGGGAATACCACGGTGCCGATGTCCCGGCCATCCATCACGATGCCTTTGGCTTCACCCATTGCCTGTTGCTGGCTGACCATTGCACGCCTCACTGCTGAAATTGTTGCGACCGGGCTGACCAATTCGTTTACGGCCATTGTACGGATTTCCTTGTCCACATTCCTACCGTTCAAAAAAATGCAATTTCCTTCTGGGCGGAGTTTGAATTCAAGGTTTATTTTTTTCAAAGCAGCAGAGACCGCTTCGGCATCGCCTATATCTACCTGATTTTCAATGAAATATAATGTTACGGCACGGTACATGTCTCCGGTGCTGATGTATGCATAGCCGAGGGCTTTGCCCAATGTTTTTGCAAGGGTGCTTTTTCCACAAGATGAATGCCCGTCTATGGCAATGATGATCTTATTCAAGGTATAATAATTTGCCGGCAAAGAAATGGCATTTTTTATAAATAATCCAGGTTGCGATAATTACAGATCAAGATTAAAGGGTCTATTGGTTTAAAGTGTTTTGGCCTTTCAGGGCGGCTTATGCCAATAAATCATAAACCGGTAAACCGATTTTTTTTTTCAGACATGGATTAGATGCAATTTAGTTAATGGAGTTTTGGATAGCAATCTTATTGTCCCGTTAGGGACGGAACATGGGTAGCCAAGCATTTGCAGGGGTTTTCACCGTGCCGTAGGTACGCAACGTGGAAAATGTTACGTACCTACGGCACGAAAAATACCGTTGGTTTGGCATTGCTACCCATGT
>JAJCYI010000095.1 GCA_029263015.1 Saprospiraceae bacterium
CGTTTGCATGGTTCAATTTCTTCCGGAGGTTGAGCAAGGATTACGAGAAAACCCCTGAATCTTCTGCGGCCTTTGTCCAGATCACATTTATTGATATCATTCTTTCAAGAATTCAGAATTAAATTTTAAAACATACTCTAACTAAAATAAAACCATGCAAAACCGAATTGTAACTCTGGATGAATTTATCATCCGAAGACAAAAAGAATATACTTTAGCCACAGGTGAGCTGACGGGTTTATTGCGCGATATTGGCGTTGCAGCCAAGATTATCAACCGTGAGGTGAACAAGGCTGGCTTGCTCAATATCCTTGGAGCAGTTGGCAATGAGAACCTCCACGGCGACACTGTGCAAAAGCTCGATTTGTATGCAAACGAAAAGTTGATTGAATGTCTCAAGAACAGCGGCGAATGTGCAGGCATCGCATCTGAGGAAAACGAAGATTATGTACCCATCGCTCCGATGGACGAAAAGGAGAGCAAATACCTCGTCGTAATGGATCCGCTTGATGGCTCTTCGAACATTGATGTGAATGTTTCGGTAGGTACCATATTTGGAATTTATCGGCGGAAAAGTGACCCTTCCGGCCCATGTGTGCTTGAGGATTTTATGCAGAAAGGAAATGAGTTAGTGGCAGCTGGATATGTGCTTTACGGCACTTCAACGATCCTCGTTTATTCTACGGGACGCGGCGTAAACGGCTTTACCCTCGATCCAACCATTGGCGAATTTTGCCTCTCCCACCAAGACATCAAAATACCTGAACAAGGCAATTCTTATTCTGTCAATCAGGGTTATTACCTAAAATTCGATGTGGAAATGAGGCGCTATATCGACCACTGTTCCGATTCCAACTTTGGCCTCCGGTACATCGGCTCCATGGTCTCGGACATCCATCGTATTCTTTTCCAGGGTGGTATTTTCCTTTATCCAAATACCCGCAAATACCCACTTGGCAAACTCCGCTTATTGTACGAATGTAACCCATTGGGATTCATTGTCGAACAGGCTGGCGGCAAGGCCATCAATTGCAGCCTGGAGCGGATTCTTGACATCGAACCCAAAACGCTCCACCAGCGTGAAACGATCGCCATCGGCTCGCCGGCCATGGTGGATGAGATGAAAGAATTTGTGGAGCGATACCGTGTTTGAGGATTTTCAGTGGGCAGTGGCAGTAAGCAGTAAGCAGTAAGCAGTAAGCAGTAAGCAGTATTTTAAATAACCTTTAAGAACCAAAAATGATGAGGGATTTTACGGATTTGCTAGCCTATAAAAGAGCTTTTGTATTGGCGATGATGGTTTTTGAAATGACTAAATTATTTCCAAAAGAAGAAAAATATTCCTTGACAGATCAAATAAGAAGATGTTCCAGATCTGTGTGTGCCCAAATAGCAGAAGCATATCGAAAACGGTGTTATCCTAAACATTTCATGAGCAAATTGAGTGATGGCGATGCCGAAAATAGTGAAACCCAAGTTTGGTTAAATTTCAGCTTTGCTTGCCAATATATTGATCGGGAAAACTATCGGGAACTTTATGATATGAGCTTAGAAGTTGGAAAATTGATCGGGAACATGATGAGAAATCCCCAAAAATTCGGGGTCTCCCCTCAAAACAAATAATCCCAACCTACAATACTGCCAACTGCATACTGAAAAAAGTTTCCTGAAAAAAAACTGCCAACTGCCAACTGCATACTGCATACTGAACCTTACTTTTGCAGCATGAGCAAAGGACGAGTCATAATGAACACAGGGCGTTTCGAACTGACCATTGACCGGCTTTGCCATCAATTGATCGAAAACCACGATTCCTTCCACAACACCTGCTTCATTGGCCTCCAACCAAGAGGTGTGCCAATGGCCGACCGCATCCACCAACGGTTGTCAACAATTACAGGTAATTCCAATATTGATTACGGCAAACTGGACATTACGTTTTACCGTGACGATTTTCGCCAACGGGACAAACCGCTCCGCGCCAGTGTAACAGAGATGGATTTTATCGTAGAAAACAAGTGTGTCGTGTTGGTTGATGATGTGCTTTACACCGGTCGCACCGTGGCCGCTGCCCTGACTGCCCTGCAACATTATGGACGGGCAAAAAAAGTCGAGTTGATTGCATTGGTTGACCGGCAATTCAACCGAGACCTGCCGATCAAGGCTGATTATATTGGTATGCGGGTGGATGCTGTCGATGAAGCCTATGTGAAAGTGGAATGGCAGGACGTTGAGGGAAAGGATCAGGTTTTGATATATCCGAACAAGGAAACAGAAAACAAATAACTGCCTCGGGAAAATAATAGATGAACCCTGAATCATAATGTCAGTACAACAATTAAGCACTAAACATTTGCTGGGGATAAAATACCTTACCCAAAATGACCTCCATGTCATTTTTGAAACAGCCGATGAATTTAAGGAGGTCATCAACCGCCCTATCAAAAAAGTACCTTCCTTGCGAGACATCACGGTGGCAAATATGTTTTTTGAAAACTCCACCCGTACCCGCATCTCTTTTGAACTGGCCGAAAAACGTTTGTCTGCTGATATCGTAAACTTCTCAGCATCAGCATCTTCCGTAAAAAAAGGAGAAACCCTACTCGACACCGTCAACAATGTCCTTTCCATGAAGGTTGACATGATTGTGATGCGCCACCCTGCACCGGGGGCTCCTCAGTTCCTGGCCCGTCACATTGATGCGAACATTATAAATGCTGGGGACGGAACACACGAACACCCTACCCAAGCTTTGCTCGACGCTTACTCTATCCGTGAAAAATTTGGGGATTTCACCAATAAAAACATCGCTATTTTTGGAGACATCACCCATTCCAGGGTAGCGCTCAGTAATATCTTTTGCCTGAAAAAGCTAGGCGCCAACGTCCGTGTCTGCGGCCCTCCTACCCTAATTCCAAAATACCTTCCCCAGCTCGGAGTTGAAGTTGCCCACGATGTCCGTGAAACCCTTGAATGGTGCGATGTCGCCAATGTCCTGAGAATACAATTGGAGCGACAGGACATTAAATATTTCCCGTCCATCCGAGAGTACACCCAATATTTTGGCATCAACCGGGAACTGCTAGACAGCCTGAACAAAAAGGTTGTCATCATGCACCCGGGACCTATCAACCGCGGAGTCGAAATTACCAGTGATGTTGCTGATTCAGAGCATTCCATTATCTTACAGCAAGTCGAAAATGGGGTGGCTATCCGGATGGCAATATTGTACTTATTGGCTGCCAGAAAATGAGAGTGTGCCTCAAATGGTGAATGATAATACCATTAAGAATTGAGGAAAAATGAACACAAGGCTACCAAAACACCTCTTTTGTTTGCTATGCAAAGGAAAACTTCTATCTTAGACTAAAATTTTGAAGCATGATGCGATTCATTTTATTATTTCTTGCCATATCTCTATTCTCCCTGTCCGCCCAGGCCCAGTGTAAAGATCAGATAAAAGAAAACAAGATCATCGGGGGCACGCAGATACTTGTATCCACACCACAAACCATTGTTGTAAGAGGTACATATAGCTACAGCATAGAATTCCATACTGAAAGCCGCGGCCTCGTGGCTAGAGTCTTTTCAAAAGGTGGAGAACTCTTCAACCAGAATGACGAATTGATATTTATCGACCAGAATAAAAACCGTCGTAGCTACCGTTTCATTGAAATGGGTGAAATGCTGAGGACTGGCAGTACCCCCGTACATATTAATACACTTGACATTGATGTAGCTGCACTTGAATGGTTTGCGCAAGCAAACATGGCGGTCATGTTCATTAAAAACAATGTAAAAAGCCAGATGCTAAAGTTTACCGTAAATGCTAGCCGACAAAGCTCATTCAAGCAAATGGCTTCCTGCTACGACAGCAAGCTAGACAAAACCACCCTCAACGATACCCCCCTTTCTGATGCTATCCTAAATTCAAGCGGCTCGGTAAGTAGAACTTCTTCCGCAGTAGCTGGAGAAGGAGCTAACGGTCCAAATTCTGGAAAAAATGTAAAAAAAGTAGCTGACATAAGTGAATTGAACGATTCTGAACTAGCTGATTTATATGAAGAATTAAGAGTTACAAAAGAACGTGTAAGAACAGAAATAAAAGCAGAAAACAACCGGCTCGACCAATACAAATCACAGATACAGAAAGAAATCACGTTTGCAAGGGAAAAGGCCCAAGCTGAAAAAACGAAATTTGCTCAAGAGGTATTAGAAGCCCGCCGCCGCTCACAGGAAGAAATAGATGCAGCCAACAAGGAAAGTGTAATCCTCATCTCAGAAACACGCCAAAAAGCCTCTGGGGAAATGGAATCCATTCTTTCCGGTGTCGCAGAATCAAAACAAAAGGCTGACGATGAAATCCGAAAAACAAAAATAGAAGCGGCTGAAATGGTTGCAGAAGCACGAAAAAAGGCCGAGCAGGAAATTATCAAGATCAGGGAAAATATGGAAATGGCTAAATTGCAGTATTCCGACGAAATAGCCAATGCCCGAAAAAATTCCTCCACTGAAATCATCAACATTCGAGAAGAAAGTTCCAAGCTAATAGAAGATGCCCGTCAACAGGCCAAAACTGAACAAAGCCGGACTACGGAAGAAGTAGTGGGCACCAAAAAAACTGCCGCAGAGCAAATCCTGCAAACCAAAGAAGGAACGGCCAATGAAATTGCGAGGATCAGGGAACAGGCCGTGTTGGAAAAAGAAAAATCAGCATCGGAAGTAGCTCAGGCCAAACGCAAATCTGCCGAAGAAATAGCATTGCTCAAAGAGAAAAACGCCGCTGAAGTAGCAGATACCCGCGAAAAATCAGCCCGTGAAAAAGAAACTTCTGCCCTCGAGGTATCAAGTGCAAAAAAACAGGCAGCCGAACAAATTGGACAGATACAACAAGAAGTTGCCCAAGAGAAAACGCGGGCACAAACAGAAATTGCTAAAACCAAGGAAGAAACGGCCAAAGAAGTTGTAACTGCAAGACAAGCAGCTGAGGCTGAACGTGCAAAATCTGCCGAATTGGTCAGAGAAGCAAAAACGAATGCAGATAATAAAATAAAGGAAATTAGTCTCCAAGAAGCAGATGCCGTTGCTACCGCTAGAAGCAATGCAGAAAAAGAAAAACAAAAGATTGCAAAAGAAATTGCTGCCGCCCGAGAAAAGGCCAAAGTTGAACTTGCCAGGATACAAGATGAAATAACCAAATCAATTGAAGCTGCAAAAGCAAATGAACTGGCCATCAAGCAACAGGCTGCGGAAGAAGTAGCTGCCACAAAAAAAAGAGCAACAGAGGAAATTGGCAAGGCGCAAAAAGAAGCTGCTGAGAAGGTGAAGAATGCAGTTAATAATTCTGAAACAGCCAAAAAAGAATACGCATCGGAAGTTGCCAATGCTCAAACTACAGCTCAAGACCGCATCAAACAAATCCAGGCTGAAGCAGCCAAAACCATTGCCGATGCCAGAACCAAAGAGTCTCAAACTAAAGAAGCGACCGCCGGTGAGGTAGTGGCAGCCAAGGAAAAAGCGTCCAAAGAAATAGCAGATTCCCGCGAGGTAGCTGCAAATGAAATCGCGGCGGCTAAAGAAAAAGCTGCGCTATCAACCCAACAATCGGCTAATGAGGTTGCAGAAGCCAAGCGCAACGCTACTGAAAATATTTCTAAATTTAGACAAGAAGAAGCTAAAGCCATTAAGGTAGCTCGCGAAAATTCAGCGAATGAAAAACAAAAGCTTGCCAGCGAGGTAGCCACTTCGAGGGAAAGTGCAGCCAAAGAAATTGCCACGGCAAGGCAGCAATCTGCCAATGAAATCAAAAACGCAAGGGAAGGCGCTGCCAAACAGAAAGAAGTTGCCGCCATCGAAGTATTGAATGCCCGTCAGGATGCTGCGGAAAAAATAGCCACGGCCAAAGAAACTGCTGCCAAGGAAGTCTCTGCTACCCAGAAACAAGCCCAGGAAGCCATTGCGCAAGCAACAGAAGAGAAAGAAAAAAAATTGGGTGACCTGTCTGCTGAGGTGGCCGAAGCTGAATCCCTTTCCAAAAACAAGATCGAACAAGCACAAGCACAGGCCAATGCAAAAGTGCAACAAGCCTCCAAACTAGTGGCCGATTCAGAGGCAAAGTCCCGTCAGGAAACCGCCCAAGCACTCAAATCTTCACAAGATGAAATAACCAAAATCAGAAAGGAAACCGCCGTTAAAAAAGCCAAGTACAATACTGAGGCAGAAACTACCCGTCAAGAATCACTGACAGAGATAAATAAAGTAAAACAGGAATCGGCCGATGCCATATACGAGGCACGCCAGCAAGCTACTGCTCAGATCACTAAAGTAAAAGAGGATGTTTCGGAGCAAATAAGGATGCAGCGCCAGAGCCTTAAAGATGAGCAAACCAAAGTAACAGAAATGACCGAACAGCGCAAAAAACTACAAGCTGAAATAAAAGCGCTTGAGGATGAGTTGGCCAAGAAGAAGTCGGGGGATGGGTCGAATTAAATGATTTTGGTTGGTGATTTATGATGGATTTACTTCGTAAATCACCAATCAAAAATCTTTCATCGCAGCACCATTATTTTTTCCCGCCACAGTGACTGACCCTCTTTTTTCATTTCCAAAAAATAGATGCCAATCGGTAAATCACTTACAGAAAAGGAAGTGGTACTTGTCTTTTTTGCCACTTTTTGATGTAAAATAGGAATGCCTGTCAGATCATATAACTGCAGTTCTACACCTATGCAGGGTAACCTCCAATCTACATGCACTTCGGAACTGGCAGGGTTGGGGAAAACACGAAACACCTGTTCAACAACTTCTGCAATGTCTGTCTTCTCTTTTTTGTTTCCATCATAATTCTGCACAATATCATTGGAGCAATCCGGCTTTGCCAGAACACCATTCCTGAGTAAAATGCTATGCGTTAAAAATCCTGGTTCCGAGCACCAGTTGTCCCAATAAGTCAGGGATTGCAAGGTATTTTCATCCAGCCCACTTATTGTGCCTGTTGCAGCTAAGTGGGGGCGAACAAGGCCGTATATTTCGCTTAGTGCAATATGGTCGGTAAGTGCTGTTCCGCTCAATCTATATTTTGTTGAGAGAAGTGGCCACAATGTGTCAAATTTGCGAAAATCGCCAGTGAAAAAATAATGGCTTGCAAGCTCTAGGTGAGCAGGGTATGTTTCAGAAATGGTCAGCCAATGTAGCAAGGTGTCAGTTTCCATGCCAACCGTGTCGAGGCTGTACTGCTGCAGCACTAGGCTGGCATTTCGGTTCATGGCCAGGCGCAAAAGGCGGATTTCTTTTTTTAAGGTTTCGTTTTCCCGTTTGCTGAAGATGCCACTGGCAAGCAGAGCATTCTTTTCCTTCCATCTACTTTTGTATTCGTAAAAATCGTTTTTCCATTTCATCAAAGTTTCTTCATCACAGGGTGGATATGGACAAGGCGGGGCAGGGTTCCCACACACATCGTTAGGTTGGTTGACCGGGAATGCTATGATACCTTCACTTGCCATGTCACCATGAATCCCGCCAAATGGGTGTTGGCTGGTATCGGCTTCTTCGTAATAATAATCAATGATTGCAGTATTATTATAATTGAAAAAATTATGGGTGTATTCCGAAAAAACATTTCCGGCGGGAAGGGGGGCTGCTCCGAAGATTTCCTCGGCCTGGACCTGTTTCACTGTGGCATTAGGCGACAGCCAGAAATCCCATAAACCTAAGTCAACATTTGTGGAATCACTTATAAAAGTATTGCAGAGGAACAACAGTCCATCGTCGGCGCCGCCGTTATTGCCACTGACTTCAATGCCTACGGTAAGGTTTTCATAAGTGTTCTGTTTGATGACATGACCCATCCCTCCCCCTAAATTGCTGCAACTCGTACCGATAAGAGCCTCCTGTGACAGTGTGTCAGAAGGCAGAACCCCGCCAATGAAATTATTGCCGCTGAACGTAAAGCCAGTCGTTTCTCCATAAACTTGTACCCCGACCACTCTCGTCAGAAAAGAAAGACAGGCATCTGGTTTTTTCAATAAAAAATCATTGTCCAAGACCTTGAAACTACTTCCTTCTTTTATCAAAATGCCCGTATAGCAACTGTTGAAATTGGCCCCAGTGATGCTGAACGATCCTGCACCTATTACGATGCGGTCTATCCAAATACCAATTTCGAGATTTTCAAATTCTCCGCCCTGGAATAATGCCCCTGCACTTTTCGAAATGACGCCAATGGCCCTTGGCGAGGTGCAGTCCGTCCGCAGATCCCTGAACGACGGCAACAAGAACCTTTGTTTTATCACGCCGTTCATTATTACAAAAACAAATTGCTCCTCTCCGCCCCTGTAGTCATCGTCGAGGAGAAAATTAGTACTGAAAAACCTACTGGCACTGGTACTCTGAAAGTAGCTTCCAAAACGGACTCCGATGGTGTTGTTCACAAGACTTCCGCCCAGCACCCTTACGATTCCACCTCCAGTACCTGGATCTGGCATGCCGTCCGAGCCAATATGCTGTACTTCAATGCCCACTTCTGCATGTTCTATTGTTCCACTACTGTGCAAAACCAACCTGCCTTGGTTGGTGGAAGTCTGGGACAAAAATCCATTTCCTTCTACCACAATCCCCCTCCACATTCGGTCACAAGCACCTGTGATGGTAGATCGGACTCTCAGTAATCCTCCTTGTTCCACGGTAATGGTCGAAGCTGGCAACATTTCGATGGGGGCGTTTATTTCGAGTTCTGTCCCCGTTTCCACGACGATATTCCCGTAAATTCCGCTGGGCAGTTCCCCTGTTTCGACGGTAGCCAGCAAGGCAATATCGCTGAGTATTTTTGATTGTTGGAGGTATGCCCTCATTCTTTCAACCTGCCCTGGCGTAAAGCGGTCCTTGCAGAGAAAGGTTTCATTGGGGTTGCTTCCATCAGGCGATGCCATGTAGTTCCTGAACTGCTCTTCCGATACTTCCGGAAAATTGATGCAGGTACTGCAATCGGGCTGCACCAATAGGCCGGATGGGGTTTTCTCGGTGTCGGAAACCCCATCCTCGCAACAAAAGATATAAGGAGGAGGCCAGGGTTCTTGGACTTGGCAAGTTGTATTTGGGCAGCCGTCATTGTCCCAGATATATGGAGGGTCATCGGCCCCACCGTTAAAATTGGCGGTACGCAACAGCCCGAGGGCATATCCCACTATCTGAATCATTGCTGGTGAATGCCCTGTCGGCATACCGTTGTGGCTACCAATGACGCGGACATGCGTGGCCGGCACCCCGAACGACGAACCCGCAAAATTTCCGTAATCGCCCTGGTCGAATATATCCAACACGAAAGGACAGTGTAGGGATGCCGGTGGCTGGTTATCGTCGAATTGGTCAATGGCGTAAAAAGGCTCTGCGGAATTGCAAGAAACTATATTAGGTGGAAGGGTTGAGTTGTCATTGCACCCCTCGGCCGTGATCGCAAAGGAAATCCTGTGTGGCAAAAAAACGGAATTGAGGTTGTCCATGATACCTGTTGCCCTTGCATCGAGGTCAACTGTATCTGTCCACAAATTTGTTGATGTGTTGACGAAATGGATTTTGGTTCTTACGATGATAGTCTCTCCCTCATCGGAGGAGTATGGACCGTAAATTGGTTCGGTTGCAACCTGGCTTATGACCGGGGACATAAAACCTATAAAAAAACAGACAGACAATGAGCTTATTGTCCTTAATGGAAAGGGAATAATGGTAGAGAACATGATAAGAAAATTGAAGTTATATAATCAAGCGTAAAAAGGTGGGACTTCAAATATTCAAATTATGACGTACTTGATTTATACTAGGATTGGACGAAGGTAAGTTAAATTATTGAAATTGGAAATTAAGAAATTGGAAATTGGGGCAGGGCAAATCCATTAGGAAAACAAAAGCCTCAAAGCACCCTCCTCAAGTCACTTTCACCTTCCTCACAATTTTAGAAAGTAACACAGGGAAAAAACGTTTTATATAAACCGCTAAAATTTCCGTGCCACCAATAACCACTTCTTGTTTCCCCTTCCGCACAGCATTCAGTATTTTTTTTGCCAAAACATCTGGAGACATTCCTTTGCCTGTGGCATCGTCCATTGTGCCTTGTTCAGCACCGTCGGCGGTTAGTGCATTTTTACTGATTTGGGTTCTGATGTAGCCAGGGCAGACCAATGTCACATTCACATTTTCTTTGTAGTTCTCGGCGCGTAGTGCATCAAAAAAACCGTGTAGGCCATGTTTTGCAGCGGCATAACTGGAACGGAGCGGCGCAGCAAATTTCCCCATCAAACTACTGATGACCACAAAATGTCCATTTTTGTTTTCCAAAAAATGAGGAAGGATCGCCTTGCTGATCGCGATGGTGCCGAGCAGGTTTACATCGATCATTTTCTTGTCCACTGCAAAAACAGCATCTTTTACAAATGCCCGTTGGGACATGCCGCCATTGTTCACCAAAATATCCACCTTCCCAACCTGTTTCAAAACCTGCTCCACAATACCTGGCATAGCATCATGGTCAGCCAAGTCGAGCACCTGAACAAAACAGTCTGTTTTACAAGCATCTGCGACTCGCTGTAATGCTTCAGCCTTCCGTGAGGAAAGCACTAACTTTGCTCCTTGATTTGCAAATTCATAAGACAGCGCCTCGCCAATTCCAGAGGACGCCCCTGTAATCCAAACTGTTTTGTTTTGAAAATTCATTCTTTAGCGATTGGTAAATAGTGATTAGTGATTGGGGGCAAAACTAACTGGCTGTAAAGAAATTCATAACCTTGATCTTCAAAAATTATTCGTTTTTACCAATTCCAAGTTTTGATTAGGAACGGTGCATAAATAAATTGACATTCTTGGGTGGATTATTTTTTTCACTAACAAGGCGAAAAACGCAGGCATAGCAGGGCTATGGCGAGTATTTTCAACAAAGTTAGAGAGAAAAAGAAACAGCCAAGAATGATAATTTATTTATGCACCGTTCCTTAAAGTCGTTAACCCCTCATAAGCTCTCCACTTTTTACTTTTGCCTTTTTACCTTCTACTTTTTACTTAAAAAAAATGACACCCTACTTAACAGCCCGATCACTCCATCCACCCCTCATTCATAAGCATCCCTCGCCGCTGTTGGGCATTGTGGTGGTCATTCCATGCTATGACGAAGCGTATTTGCTGCTTAGTTTGATGTCATTGAAAAAGTGCGAGAGACCTGACTGTGATGTGGAGGTAATAATAATCATCAACCAAAGTGAAAAGACTCCTGAAGAAATAAAAGCTACCAATCGAAAAACTCACCAACAAACTACTGAATGGGCGCAGCGCAGCCGTTTGTCACACCTCCGATTTTTTATTTTGCACCTTGATGACCTACCCAAAAAACATGCAGGCGTTGGGCTTGCCCGCAAGATCGGAATGGATGAGGCGTGTTATCGATTTCACAAGGCAGGCAATCCACGGGGCATCATTGCCTGTTTCGATGCAGACAGTCGTTGTGAGAAAAATTACTTCCAAGCAATTGAAAAGTATTTCCAAGCCAGGCCAAAAGCACAAGCCTGCGGCATCCATTTTGAGCATCCGATCTCGGGGGTGGATTTTGGTGACACTATTTACCAAGCGATTATTTTATATGAACTTCATTTGAGGTATTATGTCAATGCACAACGTTGGGCAGGGTTTCCTTATGCATGGCAAACCATTGGCAGCAGCATGGCAGTGCGGTGCGATGCCTACCAGCAACAAGGCGGTATGAACAGGCGGCAGGCAGGTGAGGATTTTTACTTTTTACACAAATTCATTCCGCTCGGTCATTTTGGTGAAATAACCAAAACCAAAGTCATCCCGTCCCCACGCCCCTCTCACCGAGTACCGTTCGGCACAGGCAAGGCCATGGGGGAAATGTTGAAATCGAACGGGAAGTCCCTGACATACAACCCAAAGACTTTTGAAGATTTATCAGTTTTCCTGAAAACTGAGTGGACGAATTTATACAGTGAAGAGAACCTGGATTCCGTTTATGAAAAACTGCCCGAAAGTATCCGCAGTTTTTTAATTGGAAATGGATTTGAAGAAAAAACCAAAGAGGCAAAGTTGCATACTTCCAGCCAGGCAAGTTTTGAAAAACGCCTTGGCCGCTGGTTCGATGCATTTTTGTTGATGAAATTTGTGCATTATGCGAGGGACCATTTCCACCCCGATGTCGATATTAAAGAAGCAGCCGAATGGCTCTGCATACAAATATCTCCAACCACAGCAACCTCTGAATCCACCCCATCCGACCTGCTCCATTTTTACCGCCAGCTGGATAAATCAAAGTGACCCTTTCCCACCATTCAGGCCGGCCAACATCAACTTAGCAGCAGCGGGATTTGTGGCCAATGGCACATTGTGTACATCGCACAGGCGCATTAGCATTTGAATATCAGGCTCATGCGGGTGCTTATCAAGCGGGTCACGGAAGAAAAACACCACATCAACACGACCTTCCGCTACCATAGATGCGATTTGTGCATCTCCCCCTCTTGGGCCAGACAACAATTTTTTTACTTGCATGCCCACTGCCTCGATATGGCTTCCTGTAGTTCCTGTGGCATAGAGCACCGCATCATTTAATCGATCCTTGTTTTGGAGAACGAAAGCAACCATTTCAGGTTTTTTACCATCATGGGCAATCAGTGCAATTTTCATATTCTGAGATTGAAGTTTTTTGGCAAAATATTGGGTAGAGATGACCGCAAATAAATACACTAAATTATAGGGGTTGACAGTTAGGAAAAGATTTTTTAAATTTATGGAAATTTTCCTCCCTAATTACGAACATCCCTCCACAATATCCTGTTACACAATTTTGGAGCTTGTTAGGAAATTGGCTTCCGGCGAAAAAATATTTCTTTTTTGATGATACTGTGTTGGAAAATAATTCATGTAGCTCTGCTATACTCCTGATTTTCCGCCTTGTCTCATCAATAAATAAACACTTTTTCCCTCGAAACCCAACCCCCCAACAAACTCTTAATCTATAATCCAGCATTTCATCGGACAAACACTTGAACACTATATCCATGAACTGCTAAAACCCCCGTACTACTTAAGGCCCATGAAGAAGCTGATTGGTTTTATTAAGACAAAAGAAAAAGAAGGCAAAATCGCTGCCTCTGAGAAAAAAACAACTGTAAAAGAAAAAAAACTGCAAACCCCTCCTTCCTCGGATCAAGATAACAAAGAACCTCGGGATCTTTTCTGGGATGGCTACAGCGATATTGGATATTGCTGAATTTTCCTATAAGTTGAATAAATTAATGTTGCTCTCACCTCGGTGAGCAGCCTATTTATTATTGTTTTTTACCAATCAATAAGACACCTTTCCAGTTTTCCAGTTTCAAACTATCTTTTCGGTCATATTGCAACCACTCCGTAATTATCATTATTTCGTACTCCTTCCCTGATAAGCTATACGCCGCATCATCGTTTTCATAATTGTCGGAATTGCAATCGTATTTACCATTCAACATTTGCAGGTAAGGCAGCATATTTATTTTATCTGCCAACTCATCATCCTTATACAATTCCAAAATATTGGCCCCAGGACTATATCCAACATCCCACCCAGTATTGCTCAATGTTTCCGCTTTGCTATCGTTTGGAAAAACGAGTTCGTCATAACCTTTCAACTCCAAGCTCAGTGGCCGCTGGAAATAAATATTGCAGCTATAGTCTACGTTAATTTTTATACTCTCATTTATTCGGAGGGTTTGAAGGATGTCGTCAATATCTGATCTTTTTGGTCTTTCTGCCACACCAAACCAAGTCGATGCCGTGGCAAAGTGATCGCTGCTCCGCAGGTAGTTTAAAATAGACTGAATGTTTTCTGCATCTTTTGCAGGGATCGGATCAACCGGTGCCACGGCAATTCCGTTTTGCAGCAAATTGTTATTTGTAAGCAACAACTCCAAACGGCCAACCTGGCTTTTTTCTGAAACCTGAAACATGCTCAAAGGCCCCAGCACTGCTGCCAAAGCCAATATGGAAAGGCTGATCGGAATGAATTTAATATTATCTTTTTTGGACAATATAAAATATACTGAAACCACCATCAACCAAGCTCCCAGTAATGCTACAACATACCGTCCTTCAGTCACGCCATAATCACTCAACCTTGTGCCGATGGCAACAAACAATAATATTACCATGGGAAACAGCACAAAAAAGAACCATTTTCGAAAACCGTGGACTAATTTATTTTCATCAATATTTACCAATAAATAATTTAATAGGTAGGTGAAAATACCAGCAACCGAAAAACCCAGCACCAATGATGAAACCCATCCTTTGGGCAATTCCCATGTGCCCAATATTTTAATGGAGTAAGCATATAAAATAAGAAAATAAATGCCAACAATAGGAATAAGGATGTATTTAGAAAGGTTTTTGAATGCTTTGATAAATGCCCCACCCTCTTGGGCCAGGCCCATATATTTATTTGGAAAATGAAAAAGAAAATAAGTCGTATTGATAACACCTGCAATAAATACAAATAAATGCGCATAAATATTGCCATCAATATCAATCCCAAATAAATTATCTATTGCCAAAATAGCGAAACTCAATCCAGCAAAAATAATGAGGTTATAAAACGCTCCAACCATGAAATTGCCAAACAACTGTTTGTTGTATTCCCAAAAGTCCTCGATGGGCGTTTTATCCAAATATGGGAGATAGGAAACCAGTAAATGGGCAACCAACATCAACCCAAAAAAACGCAGGATCATTTCTTCACTAGGATCTTCATTGGACACATCCAAAGTAAAATAATAACAGACAACCAATGCCAAAGAAATTATGGTTGGCAGCCATTTCTTGAATCCCGTTTGCTGCCACTTTTCCGAAATAATGGCAGCTCCCAATAAAGTGGGCAGGGCAATAAATGAGGCCATCAGCATTTCAACATAAATATCCTCCTCCGTGTGAGGTTTTTCAATTATTATCATCGAAACCACAACCCCAAAAAAGGCAGTCAGTATAACAAATGGAAAACGGTGCAGAACTTCAATAAAGGATTTCGCTAAATAAGGGAAGGTTGGTAGTTTCATTTTATTTGATTTTGTATTAAAAGTAAATAAAAGGAGTGACAAGTGTCAGTTTACCAAGGTAATTTTAATCATCTACCGCATAGAATACATCGCTTATTTTTGAAAAAATAATTCATCAGAAGCTTGTGGGCAACCGAAGCTTATTTAAACCCACCAGATATGTTAATTACAGACAGCAAATCCTTAAAAGATATCAAAAAAGAATTCAATCAAAAATTCCCTCATTTGAAACTTGAATTTTACGAAGGGAAACATGTGGACGGAAAACCATCCCACTCCATGCAGCAACTGGACGACAATCTTTTAATAGGTGAAGTGAGGAAGATGCACACCGAAGGAGAACTCAGCATTGATGGCCATTTGAAAGTGAGCACACTCGAAAACCGTATCTGGGACAAATATGGCCTGAATGTGCAGGTGTTCCGCCATTCTGGCAACCTTTGGCTACAAACAACTAAAACCGATCATTGGACGCTGACGGAGCAAAATGGCAAAGGGGGAAGGTCAGAACAATCCTTCCAAAAAATGCATGAAGATTAAGACATGAAACGTCCATGATTGAATAATCATTCCTGTCTGCTGGTAAACATCTGTACCGCTAAAAATTTAACTAAATAACAGATGAAAAACATCCTTGTCCCAACAGACTTCTCACCTTGTGCCAGAAACGCAACGGAAGCCGCCGTGTCCTTGGCAAAGCGCTGTGGGGCAAAAGTACACCTGCTCAATAGCCAAGACCTCCCACCTTATTGGGACAACCTACCACAGGAGGAAAAGTTAAAATGGGTCAATGTCAACAAATCCGCTGAGGAGGCCTCAATGCAACTTTCACAAATTAAAAAGCAATACTCGGATACAACGATTATCTCCTCCACCTCTTCTACCAATTTGCCGGAGGCCGTAGAAAAATATATAACCGACCATGGGATTGACCTGGTAGTAATAGGTTCGCATGGATCAAAAGGCAAAAATGAATACTTCATCGGATCCAATACCCAGAAGGTTGTGCGCACCATCCATTGCCCCTGTCTTATATTGAAACATGGGTTGAAAAAAGTTGAATTCCAAAAGGTCGTGTTCGCCTCCAGCTTTCACCAATCAGAAATGGAAAGTTTTCAGTATTTCAAGAACTTCATCAAGCAATTTGTCCCAGAGATTCATTTGGTTGCCATCCGCACCTCCATTTTCGACACCTCCTGCCCTGACCAATTGCAAGCAATGAAAGCATTTGAAAAAGCCTGTTCTCCACTCATTTGCCATTCCCATGTTTACAAGGACACCTCCATTGACAAAGGTACCCGTTCGTTTGCCCAAGATATTGAGGCCGATTTGGTCGCCATTTCTTATCACGATCGCCACCCCCTGAAACGCATGCTTGTCGGTAGTAACGTTGAAGCTATCATCAACCATTCAGAGCTTCCCGTTTTGACCATTGATTTTTAGTTTGTGGTGATTAGTGATTAGTTGAAAGTGACCAGCAATAATAAATATTTTAATTCTCCCAATTTAATTACTACTCCCTGCCTACTACTCCCTGCCTACTGTTCCCTGCCTACTGTTCACTGCCTACTGTTCACTGCTTACTAATCACTTATTTATCTAACTTTGCCGCACACTGCAGGCTACTCCATCGCTCCAGGCCCCCAACCCTTTATGGGAATAACGGGCAATGGTGAGGAAAGTCCGGACAACGTAGAGCACCACACCACCTAACGGGTGGGATTCCGGTGAAGATCGGGAGACAGAGAGTGTCACAGAAAATAACCGTCACGCCGCAGGCGTGATAAGGGTGAAAACGTGCGGTAAGAGCGCACGGCGTTCCTGGGCAATCAGGAGGGCGGATAAACCTTGTGGGTTGAAATGCCACGTACATCAGGATCCGGGCGGAAGGTTTTCGAACTGGAAGCCGGGATCGGGTTGCTCGCCTGGTTTTGAAAAAAGTCCTGAGGGGTAGGCAGCTAGAGCTGTCGGGTGACTGACGGCCCAGATAAATGATGGAGCTTCGAGCAATTGAATTACAGAATCCGGCTTATTGGCTTGCAGTGTTTTTTTTGAAATTGGAAATTAGAAATTGAGGTATATTAGACTTTCTACCATAATTTCCTAAATTCAAATTTACATGACATGCCCAATTTTTACTTTTTACTTTTTACTTTTTACTTTTTACTTTCACTTCTCAATCACCTTCACCAAAGCCCCCTTTTCTACTCGATCTTTCAACTCTATGCCATTTAGGATGGCCAGTTCTGTATATCTGTCAGAAGGCATCTTATAGTTCTTCATCACATCAGTAAATGAGTCAGTCCGATTCACTTCTTTGATGCGAATGCGTTCAGGTTTGCGGTTGATTTTGGAGGGATCGGTCAGCTTTTTAAACTTGCCAAAAGTTGATGTGAAATAGTTTTTATAATTATTGAAATCGACTGTGCCGGCCAAACCTGAAAATTTGTAAATGTTGCCATTGTATTTAATCAAATACATCATCAATCGTACTTTTTCATTCAAGTCAGCTTCTATTTCGATGGCGTCATTTCCATTCACAGTAATATTTCTCGAAGATAAAACCGTCAATTTGTCAGCTTGGACAGCAGCTTGTTGGGCATCGGACAAAGTCTTCTCCCCAGCAAGGGTAAACACGATCAATGCCTTCCCGTCTTTCGGCGCCATTTGCACTTGTGAAGGAGAGTTGACCACCTGCCAATTGTTAGGTACAGGAAATTGAAACCGCATTTCTGGATGGTAGAAATAGTTGTTTTCCACGTAACCTTGATTGGGATCTTCCCCATAGACAATTCCATCAATCATTCGGAGATAAGCATCACGGTTCACTTTCAGGTTGGATTTACCTGAGGAGGATTGCTCCTTTTGTGCCAATTGGTGTACCCTGTTATAACGGTCTCCTGGATCGGGGTGAGTTGAAAGCATGGTCGGTACGCTCGCACCAGCATCCACTTGAATCCGTCCTATGGTTTTGAAAAAATTGGCCATTTCATGTGCATCATAACCGATTCTTGTTGAATACTCGACCCCCAATTTATCAGACTGGCTTTCGTGGCTACGGCTGAATTTCATGAACATCAGTTGCAGGCCAACCGAGGCCAGATCCGAATATTGCCTGAATTCTTCTGAGGCGACCATTCCTACCACAAAGCCCAATTGTGCCATCATTTGCTGGCTATATTGCTTGGCAGAATGCCTGGCCGTTACGTGTCCGATTTCATGCCCCAATACACCAGCAAATTCTGCTTCATTATTGAAATGCGCCATAATGCCCCTTGTGAAATAGACATATCCACCCGGTACGGCAAATGCGTTAACAACTGGAGAATCCACGACCCGGAACTGGAAATCAAGACCTGGCCGGTGGCTGATCCTGGCCATTTTTTTACCTTTTGCATTGATGAACGATTGCATTTTTTCATCTTGGTACATGCCGAACTGGTTTATTACCTCTGGGTCGTAAGAGGCGCCCATAGCCTTTTCCTGGCTCTCGGACATCAGCATGAGTTCTTTTTTTCCAGTGACGGGATTTACTGCACACGAAACCAACAAGACAGTATAAACAACAAGAAAGGCAGCTATTTTGGAGGAGATGGTAGGTCTTTTCATAATGGAATATTTTTGTTTTATAGACGCGGTGATTTGCATTATGTCACAAGAAACTAATATAATAAATTAAAATGGAAATCATAATAAAAATGAGAAAAGGCCTCAGTATTCCATATAGAATTAGGAGCATGAATCATCGCTCTTCCAATCTTTACATTTTTATTCAAACCCAATTACCGCGCATACTTCCTTTTTCGCAAAATGTTGTAAACAAAACCGAAAACAACCAGGAAAAAAAGTGGCAAGCCGATATTAAACAATTGCCAAAAAGTCTGGTCTTCACCTGCCTGGGTCGTATCGAGAAGGCGGAGTTTCACCTCTTTGCTCCGTGCTTCAATGATGCCCACTTCATCCTTTAGGTACTCGACCGCATTTAATAAGAAGTCTTTGTTGTCGAATGTATGCCGCTCATAAGGATTGAAACCAAGCTTGAAAAATTGACCATTGATGGGGTTGAAAAATGGCCGCCCAACATCGCCGTCAGACACCACTAACATTCGTGTCGGGACACTTTGCATTTTGAATTGCTGGTCTATTTGCACAAGCATGTCTTCCATGCCTTGGGTAACTTTGTTTTCAAAAAAAGAAGGGAATTCACCTTCCAACAATACCGCAACAGGAATATCTGGCTTATTGAATTTGGAAGGATCTGGCTCGTACCGAAGTATTTCAAAATTGAGGCGGGTAATATTTGGCTGCAAACGGCCATATTCCGATGACGATAGCAGTACTGTTTTCTTGATATTGGTTTTTGTTTTAACGGTATCAATAGAACTCGGAAAGAACAGGTTGATCCCGTCCAAACTCTTCACCATGGGATGGTTGACAAGGGGAACCGCAACGGGGTGATAATACCATTTGAACAGTTCCTGCTTGCCCGTGTGGTCTATCACCATTGGGATTCGGGAACACTGAAGATCAAGCACCAAGTCGGGGTTCACACGCACCCCATATTTGAACAAAAGACCGTCCAGGTCAAGATCGTAATCACGAGCCACATAATTATTGGTCCTACGCATACTGTCAAGCTCTACATTCAAGCGGTCTATCATCCAGATCACTTTGCCACCGTTCATCACGTATTGATCGAGCAAAAATTTGTCACGATCATTGAAAGGCGTTTTGGGCTTGGCCACGATCAGCACTTTTACATCTTGTGGAATGACAATGGCGCTGTCTAAATTGAAAGTACCAACTTCATAATATGCCCTCATGCTTTTTACAAATCCAGCTCGCTCCCTTTCGCTCAACTCGCCGTGTCCCACTGAAAATGCAATGACTTCTTTCGCTCCAATGTTTAGTTTATATAGCGCATTTGCAAAATTATATTCCAATAAGCTGATCGAATAATTCAATTGCTCATCAGGATTCGATCCTTTTGCCTCTTCGTCCAAAAAATCCACCACGGCGGTGCGGTTTCGGTAGCTCAATTTGGCATATGGGTAAATCAACCGTTCCGCCGTCCCTTCCTTATCTTTTATTCTCAAATTGGTGGGGACAATCCCATCTTTTGCAAGTTCTTCCCGCCGTAGGTTCACATTTTCAACAGTCCCTTTATTTGGGTCGATAAACGAATATTCGATCAAGCCACCAGATTCAGATCTGAAATCTTCAATCAATTCTTTTACCGAACGTTGCAACCGCTTAAATCCTGCAGGAAATTTGCCTTCCAGCAATACCTCGACATAAACAACGTCTTCCAGTTCATTCAATATTTGTTTGGTCGGATTTGCCAACGTGAAACGCTTGTCCTCCGTGAGGTCCACATGCGTAAAAAATGCGTTTCCCAATATATTCAGGAATATGGCTATTCCAATAACCAGCCCTAATTGAAAAAACGATTGTTGTTTTTTATTGCTCAAATTTAATTGTTTATTTCACGGACCTGTCAGGTTGTTTTTTTTATATGTGTCAGGAGAAATTAATTTCTCCTGACACATA
>JAJCYI010000096.1 GCA_029263015.1 Saprospiraceae bacterium
GCTATTGTTCTAAATTATTCTCCTGCCTCTACCTTCGATTTATCCCTTTCAATCTATGGATTGGCCGAAATCAAGTAAATTGAGGTGAAAACCTAAAATTTCGCCATGTAAACACTCTACTTATGGGATGACTCATGTTTGTCATTTTAAGAAACATTCCATATTCTGTTTTCGAATGTAGAATGTAAAATATAGAGCTACCAATGTAACTGGACTTTTGACGTTAGACAATAGATTTTAGATTATTTAATGAAAAAATATCTTTGTAAATTTTTGATAATCAGGTATTTGCTTTTCTAATGTCTAATGTCAAGAACGTAAAATGCCTGTCTGCTAACCAGAAATTGTACTTCTCGATTTGGATCATCCAGAAGTACAACTTCTGGTTACGTTTCCCACCTAATTTTGCTTTTTAATAAATGCTCAAAATGGCATCAACTTAAGAAACGCAATAACCATGGAGGAATGGGGGCTAAAGACACGGCAGAGACTAAGGTTTGCTGCCCATTGCTTCGACTGGCATCAATGTTGCATTTTACAGATAATTCCTTCCCCCCCTTTGAATTTCCCCCCTCTTAAGTTTTCTGTTCTTGAAAATAAGAATCAATGCTGAATGGTGATAGAACAATCATCATTCAACAATCATAAACTAATATCCATGTTACGATTCCCGTCCATGAAAGCAATAATTTTGATAGCAGCATTTTTTTCAACAGCATCTGTGTTTGCCCAGATCCAATTCAAACTCCATTGGATGGAAGCAGATCAGCAATGGGGTGTCTTCGCCCGCCTTGAAGAAGGGGTTAACATGAACATGTATACCATCGTTGGCTCTGGCCAAGCGACCATTCTTGCACCAGTTGGTACTTCGTTTACAGGATTCAAAAGTATAAGTGGAGAATGGTTGCAAAATGCTTATATCAGTGCTCCGGAAGAAAACCCAGAGAAGGATTACATTTCGTTTGGCTTGATTACAAACTATCCTGAAATCATTCTCCAGCAAGGTGAAGAAACTTTGTTGTTCTCGTTTACCAAGCGGAACGAGGCGTGTCCTGAATCACTGGCGCTCATTACCCTCGACGATCCGATGGGGAAATTTCCAAATTCTGCCAGTGCAAACCCTGGTAACGATTTGTCCATCATGGACCCGGCCTCCCAAAAGGTGTATAATTTCAGCAGTGTTTATATGCCGGAAGCTTGGAATTGCAACCCTGGCCAAACAGTAGCGCTTGGTGAATACCGAATGGCGAAAGAAAGATATAAGACCAAATTGGCGAAGCCATAGGCGGAGCAAGTTTCAATATATATAGAAAAGGCTTAAGAAATGCCAATGGGGAGAAACCCCCATTGGCATTTTACATTGTCCGACTACTTAAGTAATCGGAAGTTCTACTTCCGAGGCAAAACTTTCCGAAAGTACAACTTCCAACAACGGATTTAATCCATAAATAGGTTAATCATCGCTGTCACCATCATCGTCATCATCCGGAGCATCATTATTCCAGATATCCCTGACACACACGTACTTGCCATCCCGCTTTTCAAACACAGATATATATTTTCCAGTAGTCACATTGCCAGCGGCATCAGTGCTGGTGCTGCTCCCCACCTCAACGGCCAAATCCCCAGCAGCCCAAACATTCTGCACTTCAAAGACCATGGTCGAACTGGATGTGTCTGCTGCCAGATCAGCTTTTATCCGTTCAAGGATCGCTGCTTTTCCGACGGCAGGAGGTTGGTTATTTGGTAAATTGACAGCATCGTCGGCATAATAATGAACCACTGCATCGGCATCATTGGCATTTTCAGCTGCCGCATAAGCGTCCTCCATGGCCTGGAGTTCTGCCTTGACCTGATCCAAATCAATGGCTGGTGTTTCTTCAACTATTGGTGCGGTACAGGAAAACGTGCATAGCAATAATAGACTTGCCATGAGAAAAATTGAATTGATTTTCATATTGTTTTGATTTAAATGTGAAAGATGGATTTCAAATAAATTAACTTGAGTTGCGATGAATCCATATCTGAAAAGGAAATTGGTCTATCGGTTTATGGTTTTTTGGTATAAAGACGCTTCGAAATACCAAAACACCTTTAACTAATAGACCCATTAATCTTGATTCGTATTTATCGCAACTTGGATTAAATTAGGAGCGGTTGCAAAAGAAAGGAGAGCGCTCATCGCGATATTGGGTGGCCTCAAATTCGGTTAGTTGCTGCAAAATAGTCAATATTTCTGGGAAATCCTAGTTTGATATTACCTGGCGTCTATTTACAGCTCCAATTCTTTTGAAATACTCACAGACAACACAGCAACTGCCAAATTTGCCGTTCTAATTTCCTATTCCTGCCACAGCGTCCGAATTTGGTACATGGAATGAATTGTGTTGAAAAATGAGACCTCAATAAACCGTGGCTAAATGCTAAATTTGCACCCGAATTTTTCAAACAAGAATTATAGACCTTAGATCATAGACATTTGACACGTTCTTCCTTTCACATTATCTAAAGTCTAATATCCAATATTTTCATATATTATGATTGGTATATTCAAAAATCTATTTAAAAACAAGAGTGAAAAGGACTACGACAAGTATAGTCCAATAGCCGATGCTGTTAACGAAGAGTTTGTGAAACTCGCTGACCTGAGCATTGACGAGTTGCGGAACAAGACCATGGAATTCCGTAAACGGATAGCTGATCACCTTGCTGGCATTGACGAAGACATCCAAGCTGCCCGCTCCGGGGCGAACCAAGAAGAAGACATGCACCGCAAAGAGGAGCTTTTTAAAGAAATGGATGAGCTGCAAAAAGAACGGGACGTCCATTTGGAGGAAATCCTTTTAGAAATACAGACAGAAGCATTTGCGGTAGTGAAAGAAACAGCAAGACGGTTCAGTGGAAATCCTATATTGACGGTCACCGCCACTGACCATGACCGGGAGCTGGCGGCCAACATCAATAAGGATTATGTGAAAATAGAAGGCGACAAAGCCATTTGGAAAAACAGTTGGACCGCAGCCGGAGGGGAGATTGCCTGGAACATGGTACATTATGATGTACAGCTCATTGGTGGCTCGGTCCTGCATGAAGGGATCGTTGCGGAAATGAAAACGGGGGAGGGAAAAACCCTTGTCGCTACTTTGCCGGCCTACTTGAATGGCCTCTCAGGACAAGGCGTGCATGTAGTAACTGTGAACGACTACCTCGCCCGACGTGACAGTGAATGGATCGGCCCTATTTTCGAATTCCTTTTCCTTACCATTGATTGTATAGACAAACACAGGCCACACTCTGAGGCTCGCCGAAATGCTTATAACTGCGACATTACCTACGGTACCAACAACGAATTTGGATTCGACTACTTGCGCGACAACATGGTTCGGTCACTTGATGAAATGGTGCAACGCAAGCACCACTTTGCAATGATAGATGAGGTGGATTCCGTTTTGATCGACGATGCTCGGACGCCACTGATCATTTCTGGTCCTGTAGGTGAAAGTGGTGAAGAAGAGGAATACAAAGAGCTTAAACCTGATGTGGAAAAGCTGCTGGCGGCCCAGCAAAAAATGTCAAGCCAATATTTGTCAAAAGCCAAAAAACTAATCGAAGAAGGTGACGATAGCAATGATGAAGATGGAGGTGGCATGGCCCTCCTTAGAGCATTCCGTTCGTTGCCCAAAAACCGACCGCTGATCAAATTTCTTGGACAGGAGGGTGTAAAAGTGATCCTGCAAAAAGCAGAAAATTTCTACATGCAGGAAAATTCCAAGAACATGCACGTCGTGGACGACCCACTGCTTTTCACTATTGACGAAAAGAACCGCCAGGTGGAACTTACCGACAATGGCGCAGAATGGTTGGCTAAGGGTAAGGGAGATGCCAGTTTCTTCGTCATGCCAGACATCGCCGAGCGGATGGTCGAGATAGACGATTACGAGGATTTAGACGACAAAGAAAAAGAAGAAGAGAAGGTGAAACTCTCACAGGATTTTGCGGTGAAATCACGTCGCCTCCATGCCATGTCGCAGCTTTTGAAAGCCTATACCTTGTTTGAGAATAACGAAGAATACATCGTGATGAACGGCGAGGTGAAAATAGTGGATGAACAGACAGGGCGTATGATGGAAGGCCGCCGCTACTCTGATGGCCTACACCAAGCTTTGGAATCGAAAGAAAATGTAAAAGTGGGGGAGGCCACCCAAACCTACGCTACGGTCACTTTGCAGAATTATTTCAGGATGTACCACAAGCTGGCTGGCATGACCGGTACGGCAGAAACAGAGGCGAAGGAGCTGTGGGACATCTATAAACTGGAAGTATCTATCATTCCTACCAACATGCCAGTTATCCGAGAAGACAACAACGATGAAGTTTATAAAACGGAACGGGAAAAATTCAACGCTATTGTTGACAAAATTTCCATCCTGAGCAGTGCTGGCCGCCCGGTCCTTGTTGGTACCACTTCAGTTGACATTTCAGAAAAACTAAGCCGGTACCTGAACATGCGCGGTGTGAATCACGATGTGCTGAATGCAAAGCAGCACCAGCGGGAAGCCGCCATTGTGACACGGGCTGGACAGCAGGATGAAAAAGGCCATGGCATGGTGACTATCGCTACCAATATGGCTGGTCGTGGTACAGATATTAAATTGGCGCCGCCAACCCTATTTGAAGTAATCGATGTAAAAAAAGACAGTGGCGCAAAAGGAGGGTACAGGTACACCATCCGGCAGGGAGGTACAGGAAATGAGACCATACTTGATGACTCGCATGAACTATGGCCAGCATTCCAGTTGGAACCTGAAATGTTCAACCTGATAAACAAACAAGAGCTTTCGGTTCAAGAAAGTAAAAGATTGCTGGTCGGTGGGCTTGCCATTGTCGGTACAGAACGCCACGATAGCCGACGTGTAGACCACCAGTTGCGGGGGCGTTCTGGACGTCAAGGCGACCCAGGTTCGTCTCAGTTCTACGTCTCGCTCGATGATAAATTGATGCGACTTTTCCAGAGCGAACGGATCGCTGGCATGATGGATAAAATGGGCCACCAGGAGGGGGACGTGATCCAGCACAGCATGGTCACAAAAAGCATTGAACGGGCACAAAAGAAGGTCGAAGAAAATAACTTTGGTATCCGGAAAAGACTGCTCGAGTATGACGATGTGATGAATATCCAACGGGAAGCCATTTACAAAAAACGATACAACGCACTGAGCGGTGAGCGCTTGCAAGTTGATTTGGATAACATGTTCCGGTCAATGACGGATAATATTGTTGGTCATCATAAAATGAACAATGATTATGACGGGTTCCGCCGCGATTCAATCGGGATTTTGGGGATTGACCCAAAGATTGACACTGCTGATTTTAATGAAGCACCAGAGGACGAACTGATAGAGCGTTACCAGGATCAGTTCATCGAATTTTATCATAAGAAAGAACAAGCTATCATCAATGTGCTCTCTCCCACTATCAAACGGATTTTTGAAAATGAGGGGCAGCGTTACAAGCGGATTGCGATCCCCTTCTCAGATGGGAGCAGCAGGATGGCGCCAATTTCAGCTGATCTGGAAGAATCTGTAAAGTCAAACGGAAAATCCATCATGCGGGATATTGAAAAAGCTGGGACTCTCGCTATATTGGACAACAAGTGGAAGGAACATCTCCGTTCGATGGATGAGATGAAAGAATCGGTACAATCAGCTTCATTCGAACAGAAAGACCCATTGGTGAAATACAAAATGGAGGCCTATAAACTGTTCGAGGATTTGATTTATGAATTAAGTGAAGAGGTTTCTTCCTTCCTCTCAAAAGGAACACTTGTGATGCCGGAGAACCAGCAAATGCAACAGGCCAGAGAGCAAAAACGGACAGACATGAGCAAAATGAGTATGAGCCGTCCGGGCGCAGCCTCACCTGCCGATGGAGAAGCTGCAAGGTCGCGGGCTGCTGCCGAAGGCGTTTCCCAGCCTGCTCGCCAGGAAACCGTGAAACGAACACAGAAAAAAGTCGGGCGAAACGACCCTTGTCCATGTGGCAGCGGCAAGAAATACAAGCAATGTCATGGCAGGGCGAATTAGATTGAAGAATTATGAATGGAGAATGGAAAGTCACATTTCATCTAAAATATGGTAAGAAATGAATAGTATTTTATGAACCAAATTCCCCATTCTCCATTTTCAATTCTTCATTGCTTTCTTTTCCTCCTATCCTTTCAATTGGCAGCCCAGGAAGCTGTTTTCCTGAAGAACCCTTCTTTTGAAGATGCACCTGGTTATGGAGCCGTGCCTGGTGGTTGGCGCAATTGTGCTTTCAACAATGAAAGCCCGCCCGATACACATCCTGTTGAAAATGGCCTATTTCAAGTCACCCAAACTCCTTCCGATGGCGATACATATTTAGGAATGGTAGCCCGGGATATTGGTACAGTGGAGAGTGTGGGGCAAGAATTGCTGACTCCGCTAAAAGGAGGCCAGTGCTATTCTTTCAGCATTCACCTATGTCGTTCCGGGACTTTGTTCTCATCATCCAGGGTGACCATGAAACCAGTAAATTTTAACCAACCCATTGTATTGCGTCTGTGGGGAGGACTAAGTCCATGCGGTAAAAAATCGTTGCTGGCCGTTTCCCCTCTAATTGAAAACTTGGACTGGAAAAAATACACATTCCAGTTCAGACCGGATGAAAACCTCAACTGGATCAGCTTTGAAGTTTATTATGTAAAAGGCACGACGACCGGTTACAATGGCAATATTCTGATGGACAGCGCTGCTCC
This sequence comes from Saprospiraceae bacterium, assembly GCA_029263015.1. Lineage (GTDB taxonomy): Bacteria > Bacteroidota > Bacteroidia > Chitinophagales > Saprospiraceae > UBA6168. Next base: position 6,779 of record JAJCYI010000096.1, read on the forward strand.
CTTCCTGCCAATTGATTGCGAAAGCAAACAACCACTCGTTGACCCAGACACCCTCCAGCAGCCAAAATATAATTATGAAAACTATCGGCTGCTCTCTGGCCCTCCTTCCAAACTGTCCCATTTAACATTTGGCGGGTACGGTGATTCGGGATTTCGGGTGGTTGACAAAGTAGCCGACATCAATGGACTGATTAAAGACAACTGTTCCCAGATCGGTTTCCAATCTGGCAGTAGTTATTTGACCAATGAACTTGGGATGGCATTGAAAGAAATAGCTGTTAATGTTTTCCGTCATGGGGACTTAACCTTAAAAATAGGGATTCCAAATACGGATGGATCATTGTTGTCCAAGCGTAAGAAAACATTGAAGCGGATTTTCCGTGAAATTGGGCTTCCAAAGAAAATTTATGAAATCATTGTTTTTCCAAATAGCAGTTTGGTTGAAGGGGGCTGGCTATGTGGTCATCAAGATATTTGGTTACAGGTTGAAAACGGCCGTAAATAAACCTTATTTACAAACAAGCCTATAATTCATTTACTTTGCAACTGTTTTAATTCTTGCGGCTATTTATACGCTGTTTTTTTAAACGAATATTATCAAAACCACTATAATGAAAAATTTATCACTCATCCTGAACATTCTATTGTTGTTGGCTGTGGCCTATCTATACGTCGATCGCTTTTCCACTTCAGAAGCAGCGACCGAAGAACAATCCGTTCAACAGGAAATGGCAGGGGATCAATCAATTGTCTTTATTAATATTGATTCGTTGCAAAGCAAATCGACGTCCTATCAAGCTGCTAGAAAAGAATTGGAAACAAGCTATGAAAGAGTCAGGGCCAATTTGGTATCGAAAGAAAAAGCCTTCCAAAAAGAGGTGAACGATTATCAACAAAAAGCAGGCACCGGCACTTTGACCCCAAACCAGGCCAAACAAATCGAGGAGCGGCTTTCCAAAAAACAACAGGAAATCCTAGCACTTAAGGAAAACGCCTCCTATGAACTGGACAAAAAGACCAATGAATTTGACCAGAAATTCACGGCAGACATCAAGAAGTATTCTGATTCTTTGAGGTTGGCCAACGAATATGATTTTGTCCTGCTATATGGTGGGGTCATTAGCCCAATGCTCTCGGCAAATGGCAGTTTTGATATTACAGATCCAGTAGTCGAACTGCTGAATGCAAATGAATAACTGAATTGAAAACCAAGGGCCAATGCTTTGTCAAATAAAATCCAGATTTTTTATTTGACAAAGCATTTATCATTCTTACCTTTGCAATCCTTTAATAGGAAGCTAATGAGCTTGCTACAATAAACATCGCGGAGTGGAGCAGTTGGTAGCTCGTTGGGCTCATAACCCAAAGGTCGCAGGTTCAAGTCCTGCCTCCGCTACAAAGCAAGGCCGTCCGGTATTCCGGATGGCCTTTTTATATTGTATGTTCACTGTTTACGTTCTATATTCGGCCAAGCACGACAAAATCTACATCGGTTTTACGGGCGACCTCGCTGCCAGGTTCAGTTCCCACAATTCTTTGGCAAAAAAGGGTTACACCGTCAAGTTCAGGCCTTGGGAAATTGCATATTCCGAGGAGCACGGTTCCAAGGCAGGGGCCATGAAAAAGGAAAAACAGTTGAAATCAGCTACCGGGAGGAAATGGGTATGGAGCCTCATTGCCGACAAGTACGGAGAGTGACCTGGGCCAGGCCTCGGTTGGGCGCATATCCGCCAGCAGGCGGACGCAGGTTCAAGTCCTGCCTCCGCTACAAGTAGCCCTGTAAGTCATTGATTTTCAGGGCTTTTTTATTCTAAATTTTACGAGTTTTCTGGACATGTAATGGCTCGGCCCGTCTGACTGCTCAGCGTACAGCTTTTTGAGTTAGGTCATCAGTCTGTCCAGCGATATTATTGTAACCCTGAAAACTTCCCGCAAAGAAATTTATTTTTGAACTGTTCCTTATGCAGTGCCTCTCGCTCCTTTTTTTTGGTGAGTAAATTTGTCCCGAGATAATGTGGACACCTTTCTTGTTTTTATAGAGATGCACATGTGATACACTACCGTAATATCCTCCATGAATTTGAAATTGATCTGATATGCCTACCTTGGTTGATCAAAACTATTCAACTTCCATTTGTAAAATATTACATCATGCGAACAAATCAACTTACCTATTTCTGCCTTTGCACTTTTTTATTTTTTTATCAAACTTTGGTAGCACAATCCGAACTGCCCAAGCTCTATGAGAATATGGAGTGGCGCAACATCGGTCCTAACCGTGGTGGCCGTTCTCTTGGTTGTGCTGGCAGTCCTGGCCGAACCAATGAGTACTATTTTGGAGCAACTGGTGGCGGCCTATGGAAAACCACGGACGGGGGTACCAACTGGAATTCAGTTACTGACGGACAGGTGACCAGTTCTTCAGTAGGGGCTGTGGCAGTCGCCGAAACCAATCCGGATGTGGTATATATTGGTATGGGGGAGGTGCAACTGCGGGGCAGTATCACTCAGGGAGATGGTGTTTATAAGACCACTGATGGAGGTAAGACCTGGCGGCATTTGGGGCTTAAAGAAACACAAGCCATTGCACGTATCCGCATTCACCCCACCAATCCTGATATTGTCTATGTGGCAGCCTTAGGCCATCCGTATGGAGATAATGAAGAACGTGGTGTTTTTCGCTCAGTAGACGGAGGGAATAACTGGAAAAAAATACTATACATAAGCGACAAAGCCGGCGCTGCAGATTTGATAATTGACCGCACTGATCCAAAAATATTATACGCTTCTACCTGGCAGGTCTACCGGAAAGCCTGGAAAATGTGGGGCGGTGGGCCCGACTGTAAATTGTGGAAATCAGTAGATGGCGGTGACAATTGGATCGACCTTACTAAGAATCCAGGCATGCCTGAAGGTCCGATCGGTAAGATTGGGGTGACAGTTTCCCCTGCTGACCCCGACCGGGTGTGGGCCATTGTGGAGGCAAACGAAGGGGGCGTATTCCGTTCTGATGACGGTGGCTGGACCTGGACACGCATCAATAGCGAGCGGAAATTACGCCAACGTGCCTTCTACTACTCTCGAATCTATGCTGATCCCTGGGATAAAGAAACTGTTTATTGCCTCAATACAGGATTGTATAAATCAACAGATGGTGGCAAAACGTTTGACATCACAATACGGGTGCCACATGGGGACAACCACGACCTTTGGATCGACCCCAATAACCCCATGCGGATGATCAACTCTAATGACGGTGGTGGAAATGTGTCGATCAATGGTGGTCAAACCTGGACAGAGCAGGATTATTGTACGACTCAGTTTTACCACGTCATGGCAACCAACGATGTCCCTTATCATGTAGCTGGAGCGCAACAAGATAACAGTACATTGGCCATGCCCAGTGACGGTTGGGGGCATAGGCAGGCACGGGGACCAAACCATGGTTGGTATTATGCTGTTGGTGGCGGTGAAAGTGGCTGGATTTCCCAACACCCTGTTAATCCGGACATTTTCTATGCCGGCAGTCAAGGTGCCCTATTGACACGCTATGATCGTAGCAATGGCCAAATTCGGGACATTCAAGTATATCCCCGCTTTTTTTCAGGTGACCCAGCCAGCGCCTTGCCAGAACGTTGGCAGTGGACTTTTCCCATCATGTTTTCACCTCTGGACCCTTCCATTATGTATACCTGTTCGCAACATGTTTGGAAAACGACCAATGATGGACAGTCCTGGGAAAAAATTAGCCCTGATTTGACTTATGCCGATCCCGAAACACTTGGAAAAACTGGTGGGATTATTACCATGGATATGAATGGTCCGGAAATTTACGCGACGGTATTTGCTTTGGCACCCTCTTTCCATGATGTTAATACCATCTGGGCGGGCTCTGATGACGGCAAAGTTCATATCACTCGAAACGGAGGTGAAAGTTGGACAGATATTACCCCGGAGGGTTTACCTAAATTCTCGAGAGTAAGTATAATTGAAGAATCAAGGCACAACGCAGGTACTTTGTATCTGGCAGCCAATCGCTATCAGGTGGATGATCGCCAACCTTACGTCTTTAAGACCAACGATTATGGGAAAACCTGGACTAAAATAATTAATGGCATCGCCGATGGTCATTTTGCACGCGCTGTCCGCGAAGATCATATCAGAAAAGGATTACTGTTTTTAGCAACGGAACATGGTGTTTACGTTTCATTTAACGGGGGCGAGGAGTGGGAAGCGATCCAACTGAACTTGCCCGATACGCCCATTCGAGATTTAGTAATAAAGAACGATGATGTTGTCCTCGGATCCCACGGACGTGGTTTCTGGATTCTGGACGACATCAATCCACTCCGTCAAATGACAACTGAAATGGTACAAAAAGATGCGGTATTATTCCAGCCCAGCAATGCCATCCGAGGGGCTTACGATGCCATCATTCAATACAATCTTAAAGAAGAAGTGGATTCGGTAACTATAGAAATCCTTGATGCCCAGGGTAACCTGATCAATACATTCGTCGGGAAAGAACCAGTATATAAGCCCGACCTAAACTTGCCTTGGTGGCGGCGGGGTGGTTCCACAGTACCCACTACCGCAGCCGGTCTTAATGAATTTAAATGGGATCTTCGCTACGAAGGTGCAACCGATTTTGAGGGGATGATTATTTGGAGTGCCCGGCCCACACGCGGACCCAAAGCACCAATTGGTGATTATCAAGTTAGACTGAAAGTAGCTGATTTCACACAACACCATCCTTTTAAGGTTGAAATGAATCCAAACCTTAAAGGTATAAGCAAAGCTGATCTACAAGAACAGTTCGACTTTGCCGTGAAAATCCGTAATAAAACGACTGCCGCCAATGAGGCTGTTATCAATATCCGAGAAATGAAAGGCCAGATAAATACCCAGTTGGAAAAAACGGAGGATAAGGCTTTGCACAATCTGTCCGAAAGCATACTGGATCAATTAAGTGCCATTGAAGAAGACCTTTATCAGGTCCGTAACCAAAGCAATCAAGACCCTCTCAATTTTCCGATAAAACTCAATAATCGCCTGGCCTCCCTGAGGCGCAGTGTGGAAAATGGTGACGCCAAACCTACGGACGGAGCATACAAAGTTTTTGGAGAGCTTAGCAAAAAACTGGAAGGTCATTTGCAAAAGCTGGAAAACATAGTGAATGATGACTTAGTGAAATTGAACCAGGAGCTGAATACCAAACAATTAGACCCGATAGGAGAAGATAAGTAGCAGGTGAAATAGGCAGATCTCACAAATGCACCAAAACTAAAGTGGTCGAGTATATGAGAATTAAAACAAGGCTGTGATTATGTCTAATTCCAAATATTTCATCAGTTACGCAAGAAAGGATTCCCAAACAGTGCTTGAGCTGGTCAAGCTGCTGAAAATCCAGGAGGCTCCGTTGTGGATGGACCAAGATGATATAGGTGCGGGAGAGCTTTGGGATGAGGCCATAAAAAATGCTCTTTCCAATTGTGAAGGCGTAGTGGTAGCTCTTTCACCACAATCGGTACGCTCCGAGGAGGTACTCAAAGAAGTGGAATTTGCGCTTGAAAAAGAAAAACCTGTTATTCCAATATTAATTGAGGAGACTAAAATACCATCTATACTGCAACGGTTCGAGTATATTGATTTTACGACCCATCGTGCCGAGGCAATTTCCAAGATCTTCAAGGCCCTGAAAATTGAGCCACGTGGTAGTATGGGTAAGATCTTTATTTCTTATTCACTTGATGAAAATGGTTTAGCCTTCACTGAATTGGTTCAGCAGATAGTGTATAGCTACAGCCTGGTTGTGTTGGCAGGGGTAAGAAGTCCCCAAAACTACTTGACTAAAGAAAGGAATAAGCAGCTTGCTGATTGTGATGCGATAATCTGTATTGTTTCTGAAAATCCCAAAATAGAGAACTTGAATTGGATTCAATCTGATCTAGAACATTTTGACGCCAAAGGGAAACGGAATATCCTAACCGTTTTTAAAGATGTTGACGATCATGATATTTTACAAAAAAGAAAAAAAATCACTTATGATCCAAATAAGCCTATTCCATCCATTATTCCGCTTTCTCAGGAAATAGCTCTTTGGAAACACGATGCTGGGAAAATTATAGAGGTGTTTTTAGCAGTCGATGAAGCAACAGGTTTTTTAATGCAAAGAATAGATATTGCTAAAGTGTATTATCGACTTTGGACAGACGATAGAAAAACCAACTGGGTGGAAACATGGCCAATTTTTAGACCGGGAGGCATATTTGTTTATTTAAATGGGGTATTCAACGAGACGTTAATTGAAGTGAAAATTGATGATGGCGAAACAACCTGGAAATCTGAAGTTGTCCATCAAACGGTTCATGTAAATTTAAGAAAAGAGGATTCTTGATCTTAAGTGTGGTGAATGGCCTTTTAGCTAAATACATCTGTGAAAAACCTGGTTCATACTATGAAGTAATAATTTTTCATTGCTTGCCAATATTTCGGAATCATCCTTTTTGATTTCTCACCCCTGCAATAATATCGAGTGTGTTTTTTACTTCAATTTTTAGCAAGTCAATATTTTTCAACCGTTCTTTTGTCAATAATTGGGAGCCTATTCCAACGCAGACTACGCCTGACTCAAACCATGATTTTAGATTTTCGAGAGTTGGTGAAACGCCTCCGGTAGGCATGAGTTTGAGATGGGGCATCGGGCCTCTTACTGCTTTCACAAAACCCGGACCCAGAATATTGCTAGGAAAAATTTTAATAATATCAGCACCTGATTTTTCAGCGGCAGCAATTTCGGAAAGTGTCGCACAGCCAGGGATCCAGTATATTTCATGTGCCTTACAGCAGGCAGCTATTTCTTTATCGAAAATTGGTGAAACAATAAAATCGGGATTTAAATTGATAAATTTTTCAGCCTGTTCCTTGGTATAGATCGAGCCGATTCCGAGCATTAAGCCATCGCAATTTTCTGCAACATATTTTTTTAAAATAGGAAAATTGACTGTGGCTTTTTCTCCCCTGTTGGTATATTCAAAGACCTTTAAACCTCCGTCGTAACAAGCCTTGATTACTTCCTTGCATTTTTCTAAATCCTCGTGATAGAAAACAGGAACCATCCCTGCATCAATCAGTTTTTTATTAATTTCTTGATTGGATATATTTGGCATATATAGAATAAATTGCAGTTATAAGTAGTCGGACATAAACATGTTCGACTAATTAATACACTGTGTAATAAGTTTCTTCCGATTTTAGGTTTCCTCCAAGGGGTTTTAACCCCTTGTAATCACATAAAAAAAAAGGGGTTAAAACCCCTTGGAGGAATTAATAACACAACTTATTTATTACAATAGTCCGTGCAGTATTTTTTGGAATCAAAAACAGATATTTTAAATCAATTTATATTTCATTGATTATCAGGTTCTTAATTTAGGAGGTAACTTAAAGTTACCTCCTAAATTGGGTTTTGCAGCTAACTGATTATCAAGTAGTTAAAAAAATGCACGGGCTATTATTATTACCGAGTGTACTTAATTGTGCACGTTTTTTAACCTTAATTAAATCATCGGCTGACCCTTCCTGAAGTATCACCGCGCATTAATTTTTCAACTTCTTCTATGGTTGCCAAGTTAAAATCACCATGGATGGTGTGCTTTAAGAAAGATGCTGCTGTCGCAAAATTCAAAGCTTCTTTATCATCTTTATAAGTCATTAAACCATAAATCAATCCGGCCATGAACGAATCACCGCCGCCAACCCGATCAACAATGTGTGTGATGTCGTATTCAGGTGCTTGGTGTAATATTTCACCGTCGTATAAAACGCCTGACCATTTATTATGGCTTGCACTTATGGAGGTTCTGAGGGTTGTGATTACCTTTTTTGCTTTTGGGAAACGGGCCATGATTTCTTCCGAAACAGCTAGGTATGCATCGGACTTGATTTTTCCGGTTTCCACTTCTACTTCTTTAGGTTTTATTCCCAGGGATTTTTCTGCATCTTCTTCGTTGCCCAGTATTATGTCACATCCTGCAACAAGTTTGGGCATTACCTCTTGTGCTGTTTTACCATAGTTCCAAAGTTTTTTGCGGTAATTTAGATCACAAGAAACGGTAAGCCCTTTTTTGCTGGCAATCGAAATAGCTTCATGGCAAATATCTGCGGCATTTTGGGAGATGGCCGGCGTGATCCCTGTCCAATGAAACCAGCTTGCATTTTTAAATACGTTGTCCCAATCTACCATGCCTTTTTCTATTTCCGAAATGGCAGAATGAGTCCTGTCATAAACTACTTTGCTCGCCCTTCCAACAGCTCCTTTTTCTATAAAATAAATCCCAAACCTTTTCCCTCCTCTCAAAATATGTTGCGTTCCGACGCCATGCCTATTTAATTCCATCAAACAAGCATTCCCAATATCATTGTCTGGTAGGCGGGACACAAATTCAACTGGAATACCAAAATTGGAAAGGGAAACTGCAACATTTGCCTCCCCTCCACCAAAAGACAGTTCAAAGTTTTTTGCCTGTGAAAATCGTTGATATTCAGGCGTGGCAAGCCTCATCATTATTTCTCCAAATGTGATGACCATATTTGTTATTATTTATTTCCTGTTCACTGGGTGTATTTCAAAATGGCGGTAAGAAGTTTGGCCGGATTTCCCAATCCGGCTGTAAACAGGGCGGATTGGGAAATCCAGCCAACGTTTCCACCGACATTTTGAAATACACCCCGTTCCCTTGACTGCTTATTATAATTAATATAACCGCTGCCACCCCCTCGCAAAATAGGTTGTCCGCCCAGCAACATCTGCTTTTTCAACTTTGCTTTTACCATCAGGTGCGAACTTGCCTTCTTCCCGCCATTGCCAAAACCAATCTGCTGGGTATTCTTTGTAATAGGGTCGTTCGTCAACTGCCCTTTGCAGAATTGCCTGCATTTTTTTAAACAATTCTTTTTTCTTTTTTAATGGAATTTTATCCAAATGTGATGCTGGGTGGATGCGGCATTGATAGCAGGCTTCGTCGGCGTATAAATTTCCGATGCCGGCAATGCATTTTTGATTTAACAATAACGCTTTTAACGCTCCCTTTTTGCCTGCTGTTATTTTCAAAAATTCTTCCTCCTTCATCTCCAGCGCATCTGGCCCTAATTTTATTTGGGAGATATATTCGTCTAAATCCTCGATATAATTAATGCGTGCAAATTTACGGGGACAATCGAACCCCAACCGAAATCCATTTTCAAATAAAAAAACAAAACGCTCGTGCTTTGGCTTGTCACCTTCATCTGAATAGTATTTAAAATCACCAGTCATGCCAAAATGAAATTGCACATATTTGTGGTTGTCCAATTTTCCGAACATATATTTGCCACGGCGGTACGTGCCCACAAAAGTGCGGCCTGTCAGATTTTGTGTAAAATCAGCACCACTTATATTCCTGATTATTTTTGCATCATGTACGACCACTTCCACCATTCGTTGATGTAGGGAAGTCTCTTCAAAGTATTCTTTAAATGCATTGACTTCAGGTAACTCAGGCATGGTTGGTATTTGAAATGGAAAATGTTCTTTATTTTAGGGAGTTGGAAATAAATAACCTACCCATTTGACTTGCTCTTTTTCACTCATGCTGCGTTGCAAAAATCGTCACATAGCCCTGCTATGCTTCTCTTTTGCGCCTTGCCTGAAAAAAAAATAGCTAACTCAAATTTGGGTATCTTATTTATTTCCAACTCCCTTATCCAAACAAAAATATGCAAATCAACGGAATACCCTACCGGACAATTTGGCTGCACCCAGCCCAACCGAACTGTGTCCAGATCATTGACCAAAGATGGCTGCCCCACAAATTGGTGATCGAAGATTTGAACACGTTGGAAGATATCGCTACGGCCATCCGCGACATGCACGTTCGGGGTGCTCCTTTGATTGGTTCTGCCGCTGCGTATGGAATGTACCTCGCCCTGGTAAATGCTGACCGCCAAAGTGATTGGAAAAATTTGCTTGACAATTCCGCAATGACATTGATGGCCACCAGGCCCACTGCTGTCAACCTCGCTTTTGGCATCGACAAAGTTATGGCAGTGACCGGTCATTTATCAGAAAAAGAGGACTTGGTGAAGGCGGCATTAAAAGCTGCCAATCAGATCACGGAAGAAAGCGTAGCTCATTGTTACAGCATCGGTACACACGGCTTTGTTCTAATCAAGGATATATTAAGGAAGAAACCAAAAGACAATCAAACTATCAATATCCTGACCCACTGTAATGCTGGTTGGCTGGCCTGTATTGATTATGGAACAGCCACTTCCCCGATTTATCTTGCGCACGAACAGGGGGTTGATGTGCATGTTTGGGTAGATGAAACTCGCCCCCGCAACCAGGGTGCCCGCATAACGGCCTATGAGCTGCTCCAACATGGCATACCGCACACCATTATTACCGACAACACTGGAGGGCACCTGATGCAGCATGGCTTGGTCGATATGATTATTGTTGGTACTGACCGGACTACCCGTACTGGCGATGTGGCCAATAAAATTGGAACTTATCTAAAGGCGCTGGCTGCATATGATAACGGCGTACCATTTTACGTGGCGGCACCTTCGTCATCTATTGATTGGAACATTAGGGATGGGGTGGCCGAAATAGCGATTGAGGAAAGAAATGCAGAAGAAGTAAAGATGATTCAAGGTTGGGACGGAAAAGAAATCAAGCAGGTTTTGTTAACCCCTCAAGATAGTCCTGCGATAAACTATGCTTTTGATGTGACGCCAGCAAGGTTGATAAGTGGATTGATTACAGAACGGGGAATTTGTGAAGCGAATGAATTAGATTTGACAGCTATGTTCCCTGAATTCAGGGAATGAAGAAATGAATTTTATTTTATGCTCCTTAGCAAAGGACCGTTTTGTGGATTACTTGCTTCATGAGAAGTTTGTGGTTGAAATAAAAAGCTACTGATTCAACTTCTTTAACTTCTGGAGAAATGGTGTTATCGGACTTCACATTCTTTTGTTCTTTTTTTACTTCATGATCGATAACAGAAATGATTGGATCAACATTTTCAGGTGAATTGGTTTCTGTTTGGGCGTTTGCTGCAAGTCCGACAAGAAGGAAAAAGATAAGGAAGAGTGTGTTTTTGATCCTGTTCATTGTGTTTGTTATATTAGTAGTGGTGTTTGTCATTTGATTAGGAAGTTTGCAACAACGTTGCCGCTTTTGGCACAAATCCTCTTTTTTTTGGCACTTTTTCTCCGTTTTTCACAAAGTGTGACATTGCATTATTTCGATAATATATTACTTCCCTTTTCCTGTGTGGCATTCTTGGAAAGCCATGTGACAAATTTTCTGGCAGATGGTTGAATAATATGGTAGCTGGAACGTTAGAATCCAATCCTTAACCATTTCATGGCAAAAAAAGCATTGAAAGACTTTGCCTCTTTGTTGTACCATCTTGCTACATCTTCCGTTATTTGTTCTACCAATACATTTAAGTAGCCGAGTTTAGGGATTAGGAAAAAAAAACCTACCCACTCAAACTTGTTCTTTTTAAATATGAAGACCTTTAAAAATCCTTACGTAGCTTGGCTATGTGCGGTTTTTAAAATTCTTCCTATTTAAAAATTACGGCGCTTTAGCGGGTATCTTATTTATTTCCTAACCCCTTAAATAATTTTCGTTTTTCTCGGCTTCGTTTTTTGAATTGCTGTGTTAAAAAAAAGATTACGTAACACCACTATGTTCACTTTTTTTGCCTTGCACTTCAAAAAAATGGTTCTTTGACAATTTTTGCAATTGGGAAATTCATAGGATATAAATCCTTTGCTGTTGGAATCCTATTCCACTGGCCCACCACCAGTTGCATTTCATTCGACAGAGGAGGATTTATATCCTCCGGCCTTTATGGCAAAAGTTGTCAAAGAATCAAAAAAATAAACTCGACAAAAACTGGAAATTATTTAAACTCAGCTACTTATATGAAACTGCAATCCTTCACGTTACTTTTTATCCTCTCTGGAATTAGTCTGTTTGCCCAAAACTGGCAAGGCACATGGTCGGGCAAGCTTACCCAAGATGCCAAACCGGACGAGTTCATCTACACCATTAATATAGAACAAGCTGGTGATAAAATATTCGGGACTGCCACTTCAAGAAGTGCTGCTGGAGGCAACGATGCCAAATTTGAAATCGGTGGTATCTGGGACGGTGAGGTTTTGACTTTGCAAGAAGTAAAGCAACTTCAACCTCCTAATGCTCGGTGGTGCCTAAAACACATTCGCCTCCAGCCAACTCAAGAAAATACATCCACTATCTTAAAAGGGACTTGGGAAGCAGAAGGTTGCTCGCCTGGCAAATTGGTGCTCAGTCCACAGTCTTCAACTTCCAAACCCATTCCGGATGCCGTCAATCCCGCCTCCAATTCTTCTCTTCTATCAAATAATATTCCTGGGAGATATACTGGCATCCTTTTGCAAAGTGACCGGGATTATGGTTTTTATTTTGAAATATGGTTGGAAGAAAACGGGACCGGCAGATCCAAGATTACTTCTGATGGAGAAGGCGGGAATGCGGTCCACCAGCTATTTTGGACTTTTGACGAAAACACGAACAGGTTATTTTTTGAAGAAATAAAGGTCAATCAAAAATCAGTGCAAGACTGGCCTTGGTGCATTAAAACTGCGTTTTTGAATTTTCAAAAAGAAGATATCCGCCTTTCGATGACAGGTGACTGGAGCGGCTATATCGAAGGCTTTGATAATGAAACAGGTGCTTGCTCTCCTGGCCAAATCTATCTCGAAAGGCCTATTTTCAAGAAAGAAGATATTGTGGTGAACAAAGAAAACGACAGGCCGGCATCAATAACCCCACAGGGCGTACAAGGCTATATCCAAAAAGAAAAACGGGAAGTCCAAGTGGATCGGGTGCTTGAAGTGAAAAGTGAAACGGTCCGGATTCGGGTATGGGACAGCGGTACTATTGATGGCGACGTGCTTTCCCTTTTTGTGAACGGTGAAATGATCCTGGAAAATTACCGGGCCACCCGCCGCAAACACGAAACTATTATCAAACTCGATAAACCTACCAACTACTTGATCCTCCACGCCTTGAACCTTGGCAGTATTTCGCCCAACACAGTGGCCGTTTCTGTGGACGACGGTATCGAGGAACAAGTCGTTATCATGAGTTCCAATTTGGATAAAAGCGGAGCGATTATGATCCGGCAGTTTACTGTTGAAAAGTGAGTAGTCGAGTCAACCTGCAATTACAACTGCCATCAATTTGTACGCCCCATCCATTTGTCCAAAAAAGAAAGTCTTGGAAGATCCACCCCTCCCATCGGACTTATCATACACCGTGACGGATTTCAATTCGATCCCAACGGGTGCGTGCAAAAATTTAGAAGTTTCATCATTGGAAGGCATATGCTGAATATCACGGTCAGAAATATTGGAAAAGCGGTTCTTGGTTTTTTCATTAAATAGTTCCTCAAACTGTTTTACGAATTTGCCTCGATTCCAGCTATCCTCATTATTATTCATATTGATAAACAAAGGGAGCTTTGCCATTCCCGAAACCCTCTCAGTCTCATTTTGATGCAGTGCAGTCGTGAAAGATTCCCAAAAACCTTCCCAACTTTCACCAGGTGCGGCTACTGAATGCGGTATGCGTTTCCCCAAATCCTGATGTTCCGTTTTGGGGGAGGAGCAGCCAACTAGGAGTATGAGCAAGGCGAATGGGGTGAGGGATTTCAGAAATATTGGTATGTTGCGTAAGGCCATTTGAAAGTAATTAATAATGTAGAGCGAATCCCCAGATTCGCTGGCTGTTTAGCCTGCATACGGGCGAATCTGGGGATTCGCTCTACATTTATCTCAACTTGAACTAATTACTCCACAAAAAATCATTCCCCTTTTAAAAAATTCAACATCCACTCACGGAATACCGACCTGTCAACCGTTTTTGTTAAAGTCTCCAAACCTTGCTCCACCTTCTCTTTTCCCACCCGTTTGGTTCTCAATTCCATTAGTGCCCGGTCATAATCTTTTGAAAATTCGGGATGTCCCTGTATCCCCATCATGTTGTCACCAACCTTGAACATGCAGATGGGGCATTTTTCCGCTTTCGCTAAAACGACCCCACCTGGAGGCAGCACCTGTACCTGATCATGGCACATCATAAGCAGGTTGGCATTTTGTTGAAATGGGGACATCCATTTTTCCGGTCGTACTATTTCAAAACTATGAACTCCCACGCACCAGCCATGTTTGGATTTGGTAACCTTTCCTCCGAGCGCTTCGCTCAACATCTGGTGCCCGAAACAAACACCGATGTACTTTTTCCCTTCTGTGTGAATTTCCCGGACAAACATTTTTAATCTAACAATCCAGTCCACCTCATCGTACACCGACAGCCTCGAACCATTTACCAAGTATGCTTCAAAATCTTTTGCATGTTTTGGGAAATGCCCGTCACAGACATAAAATACCTCAAAATCCAATTCTGGAAAAAGGTCAACGAGCATATCAGTGTACCCACCTTGGATGTGCCGAAGATCGCTGTTTACATGGTCGCAAATGAGTAGGGCGGTTTTCATGGCAATTAGAGAATGAAAGAATGAAAGAATGAGAGAATGAGAGAATGAAACAATGAATAAATGAGGGAATGATTGAATGCATGAAAATTCTCTCATTCAATAATTCTCTCATTCAATCATTGGTTCTAAGGTGAAACGACTTCGGCCTCGTCAATGCTTCAAATCCGATTACAGACAGGGTACATCCCTTCCCCGAATTTTTCACGCCGGTCCAGGCAAGGGCAGGGTCGAGGTAGTCACAACGGTTGAGAAACCAGGTGCCCGTTTCTACGCGTTCGCCGATCTGGATGGCAGCTTCTACGTCCTTTGACCAGACGGAAGCAGTGAGGCCATATTGGCTGTCGTTCATCAATTGGATAGCCTCGGCGTCACTTTTCACAGGCATGATGCCAACCACTGGGCCAAATGTTTCTTCCCGCATAATAGCCATATCGTGATTGACATTTGTCAATACCTGCGGGGCAAGATAGGGTGTTCCTTTTTCGTGTCTTGGAAAATGGTTGGGTTCAATCAGTGCCTTTGCCCCTTTGGCAACTGCTTCATCGATCTGCTTTTGCACAAAAGCTGCAGCGGATACCCTGACCATTGGGCCGAGGGTGGTTTCTTCATGGAGCGGGTTTCCCAATTTATACTTCTTTGTCATTTCGACAAAACCTTCGACGAACGATGGGAACAATTTTTCATCCACATAAATGCGTTCGATGCCGCAGCAGGATTGACCCGAATTAAAAAACGTACCATCCACCAGGTTTTCAATAGCTGATTCGAGATTGGCATCGGCACGAACATAAGCGGGATCCTTGCCGCCTAGTTCAAGGCCAGTGCTGATGAAACGCTGATTAGCAGCTAATTGCACCGCTTTTCCACCTGGCACTGAGCCAGTAAAGGCAACATAATCGATGCGTTCGTCTGCAATTACTTTCCCCACTTGTTCATGCGAAAGATGAAGGTATTGGAAAACGCCTTTCGGCAAATCAGCCACTCTGAATGCTGCGGCGTATCGCTCCGCACAAAGCGGCGTCTGGCCCGAATGTTTCAGCACCACTGTATTTCCAGCGAGCAGCGCTGGGAAAATAGCATTGATCGAAGTGAGGAAAGGGTAGTTCCAAGGTGCCATCACAAACACGGTCCCCAGTGGCTCACGGCGGATAAACCGCTGAAAGCCAGGCATTTCACCTGCATGAATATCCGAGAGCGCTTTTTGCGAAACATCCATCATGTATTCGGCCCGTTCCTTGAACCCTTTTGTTATTTCAAAACCCGAATAACGAATTGGCCGCCCCATCTGCCAAGTGATTTCCTGTGCGATTTCCTGTTCGTGATCGAGGATATATTGCAGTGCCTTCCGGCAAATGGCGATGCGTTCTTCCAGTGGTGTATCCCGCCATTGACGCCTGGCAGCATTTGTTTTTTCCAGTGCTTGTTCAATGGAATTGGCATTGGCCATTTCACGCTCCAAATAAATGGAACCGTCGATTGGGCTGATGGTTTGGAAGGTGTTTTTCATAATTAGTATGAAACTTCGTTAGCGACGAAGTTAGCGTTGAAAAATTCATCTTATTCCGGTGTCACGTAAGCCGCCGTAATCCCCCCATCCACCAAAAATTCAGTCCCCGTCGTATAAGACGAATCGTCCGAAGCCAAATACAAAGCGGCTTTTGCCATTTCTTCAGCCTCACCAAAGCGGCCCATCGGTACATGCACCAGTCTGCGCTGCTTCTTAGCTTCTGTGTTCAAAAATTTCATCAACAATTCCGTGCGGAGTGGGCCGGGGCAAAGGGCATTTACACGAATATTCTCGCGTGCATGGATCACCGCCAATTCCCTGGTCATGGAAAGTACCGCGCCTTTACTAGCGGTATATGCCAACTGTGGCGTAGCGGCTCCAAGAAGTGCGACAAACGAGGCCGTATTGATGATCGAACCGCCGCCCGCCCGCCGCAACGCTGGGATGCCATATTTGCAACCAAAAAATACCCCTTTCACATTAATGGCATAAGTCAGGTCGAAAATGCCCTCTTCGGTGGAGGTGGCATCGCCATCGTCGTTGTGCATGATTCCTGCATTGTTGAATAGGATGTGCAGTTGGCCGTACTTTTTTTCTGCAAAAGCGACCATCGCTTCGCAGTCGGCTGCCTTGGCAACATCGGCATGGAAATAACTGGCCTCGCCTCCTGTGGCATTTACCTGCTCGGCCACTTCTTGCCCTGCCTCGTCATTGATGTCGGTGATGATGACGTTCGCTCCTTCTTTGGCAAATAACAGAGCAGTTGCTTTTCCAATGCCGCTGCTGCCCCCGGTGATGAGGGCTGTTTTGTTTTTTAATCTCATTTTTTAATGGTGAATGGTGAATGGTGAACGGTGAATTTTTAAATTTCAGATCATTTCAGACATTCTGTCATTATTAATGCGAATAACGGGCTAAATTCCATTCAGGGCAAGAAGTGCGGCAGTAAGTTTTCCGAAAACGTGTTTCATCAGACCCTTGAGTGACCGGACTTTGGAGGCGACCTGAATCCCTGTTTTTTCTATGATCCAGTTGAAGAATGATTCACATGGCTGCCTGACCCTACTGACCTCGGTATTCCTTAATTTTTGGTCGTAATGGAGTTCTTTCTGGTTCTTTTTTCTCTTATGGGCAGGCTCCGTGAGGATTCCAAATTTTTCCAAAAGCATGGGGGCGGCTGCCTCGTCATGATAGGCTTTGTCGAGGAACACCCGTAGGCCCCGGAACTTCGGGGCAATCTGTTCTTTGAAGGCCGTGTTGTCATGTTCCGATGCAGCACTGAGCATAAGGCACTGAGGGTCAGGCATTCGGGATGGGACACATATCCCCAACTGGTGCAGTTTTACTCCATGGTACCACAACTTTTTGGTGGAGCAGTAGCCTTTGTCCGCCACTTCCCTTGCCACTTTTGCGCTGTCCGAACGGCCGCCCTTTGCAAGGATGATCGGCATGGAATCAAGGACTGCATCCAAAAAACCTGACCCTGCATGGACTTCATGGAGCCATATCGGGACCCTGTTCCCCTTTAGTGCAAGCTGTGCCATGTAGGCCATTGCCGGGTTCAAAAAATTCAGCCTTTCATTGAACTTTGTGTAAGAAGGCAGGTTGGGGAACCAGCCCAATAAGTGCTTCCGGGCATACGTATATGTATCTTTGACGGTTGTATGTCTGCTTTTTATCCCGTAGTAATAAATGGTCAAGGCTTCTTCGTCCAAAAAGTCCAGGCCCATACTTGAGTTGTTCTTGTTGAAACGTTGGGCATATAGATGGCCACCGCCTTCAAATGCATCAGAAACCCAATAAAAAAGTCGAATCAGTTCGATCTCCCAGTCCATAACTATGTGGTTTTGTTCAACACAAAGTTAATGGACTGGGTATTTTTTCATTTTAACCCGTTATTCGCATTATTATTAGAATTTTAGCGCGATGTTCCTTTTTTTGGTTTTGATCTAACTCGTAATTATTTTTCCTATTTCATCACAATCAGACCATAAAGAATCATATTCTGTCTTATTGATAAAATTGGTTGCAAAAAGTAATTCCAACCAATATTGTGTCTCTCCATTTTCTTTTTGGGCAATTGCCAATTTATGAATAAAATCCTTTCCACTCTCGGCGTTTGCGGCTTCCCTGACCATCGCCCCAGGATTTGTTCCTGATCTTAATATTTGCTTACTCAAAAGGTATTCCTTTTTTTCTTGTACTAAAAAGCGGTTTAGGTTGACAATTCGAATCGCAAATCTTAAAGTTTTTTCTTTTAAGACATCCTTTTTAAGTGTACCTCTTTTCATAGTTATTATGGTTTTTTTGGTTAAAATATGTTTTGCGCTCATTCACCATTCACCGCTTACCATTCACCATTTTCATATCCTCTCAAAATACCTTTTCCGTTCCCAATCGCTAACCGCTTTTTGGTGGGCTTCGATTTCTTTATTGTAAAAATGGGCGTAATGTTCCACCACCTCTTTTCCGAACACCCTTCTCGCAAATTTACTTTTTTCAAAACCGGCAACTGCCTCGGCCAAGGAGTAAGGTACACGGGGCAGGTTTTTGGCAGCGTAAATATCCCCCTCAAATATTTTTGGTGGTTCGATTTTATTTTTGATACCGTCCAAACCAGAAGCGAGCGAAGCAGCAAATGCCAGGTAGGGGTTGCAGTCTGCCCCAGGGATGCGGCATTCGATGCGGAGGCTGCTGCCCTTGCCCACCACGCGGAAACCCGCCGTGCGGTTGTCGTAGCTCCAGGCCAGTCGGGTCGGTGCCCACGAGGCGTCTTCATACCGTTTGTAAGAATTGATAGTGGGGGCATAAAAAGGCATTACATCGTTGACGTGAGCTATCCAACCGCCTAAAAACCAGCGGAATATGTCCGACCCCATCACTGGTCCTATTTTTTGGTTACCTGCAAAAACATTCTCCCCATCCTTCCACAGGCTCATGTGAATGTGGCAACTTGAACCGGCTTGATCTTCGTGGTATTTCGCCATGAATGTGACGGAGATACCCATGCTGTCGGCCAGTTCCTTCAGGCATTGTTTGAAAATGACATGCCGGTCGGCCATTTCCAAAACCTCCGCATAACGGACGTTGAGTTCGTGTTGGCCAAGTCCCCATTCGCCTTTTGAATTCTCGACGGGCACACCCGAATTTTTCAGATGCCTGCGAGCCGCAGCAGTAAAATGCTCCGTCCGGGTCCCCTGCATGATGTGGTAATCCTCCAAATACCAGCCGACGGGTTTGAGGTCGTGGAAGTGCTTTTCGTGTGCCTCCCGATAACTGTTTTCAAACACATAATATTCCAGTTCGGAAGCGCTGAAGCCCTCAAAACCTGCCCGCTTGGCTGCCCTGATCTGTTTCTGCAAAATGGAGCGGGGCGCTTCGGCAATGGGCTTGTGCGTTTTTTCGCTTTTGAGATCGCACAGTACGAGCGCTGTCTTTTCCAACCAAGTTACTTCCCGCAAAGTATTTAAATCAGGAACGAGGTGGAAATCACCGTAGCCCAGTTCCCAATTGGCAAACTGATAGCCTGGAACAGGTTCCATTTCCATATCGGTAGTGAGGAGATAATCGCAGCCATGAGTGCCATCCTTGACAGCACTTTCGAGGAAAAACTCCGCATCAAACCGTTTGCCGACGAGGCGGCCATAGTGGTCGGTGAACGCCACCACGATGGTTTCGATGTCGTTGGATTGGACTTTTTCTTGGAGGTCTGGGAGGGTGAGTTTGCCTTTTATTTTCATTGGGAAAGGAATGATTTATTGTTAGCTTTCAAAATTTAATAGTAAGAAAATTTTCTTTCAGTGATATAAATTAATTTTTGATCTCTGAAATGCCATCTTTTTGTCCAATTTCCTTTAATGTCAAAATCATATTTTGCATAATTGATTTCTTTTTCTCCAAGATCGTTTTTTCCAATTAGATCAATATGATTTCCATTCGTATCGTATTTGTAAATCCATGTCCACTTGCCTTTGTATTCTTTGTCCTCATTATCAAAACGTCTTTCTTTAATCATTCTTCCCAAAGTGTCATACGTTACATCACTGGTTGCAATTACTTTTCCATCAAAATAAGTGGTACTTTCAATGACCCGATCACTTTTATCAAAATAGCTGACAAATTCGTATTTAGAATTTTTTCCTCCACTGCCCCAGTAAGTTCGTTTATTTTGAACATATTCGACAGGGATGTACAAATCATCAGTTTGTGTCCCGCTCTTATCAAAACTAATATACCGATAAATAAATCCTCGATCGTCATAAAAATTTACATAATGATAAAACAGGTAACACTGTTTGTCTTTATCACAACATTTTTCTTCGGATGAAATTTTTTGACCAATGCTATTGTATTTAAATGTTGATGTACTGCAGTTCAAAGTGTCACCACGGAAAATTTTAAATTCTGTTATTTTGATTTTTTCGTTTTTTTTATTGAATTTGAAAATTCTGATCATTTCATTGTCAAAATCTAAATTAATACTTTTTATCATATTCCCATATATATCATAATATAGCTTCCATTCTCTTAATAGTATTGTATCTGAACCTTCATCGTAATTGATTTCATATTTCCCAAATTCAATATTTTTTACCTCGCCAGTAATATTTGATTCCGACAAATCATTTTTAATTACACTATGTTGACAAAAGCAATTCGTTGAGAACAACAATAGAATGATTATTAAATTGAGGGTTGATATTTTATTTTCCATGAATTCATTCTTTATAATACACCTTAAACCAAATATACATCACCGCCAATATCCCAAAATAAACCAATGCAATCCAAGGGTTATATATCGTCATGGCCACAAAAGCTACAGCGGCGATCACCAAGGCAAGGATGGGGAAAGCCGGGTACATCGGCACTTTGAAAGGCCGCTCCAATTCTGGTTCTTTTTTCCGTAATACCAAAAGCGAAACCATGGAAACGATATACAGGGTCAAAGCGCCGAAACAGGCGATGGTGATGATTTCGCCAGTTTTTCCGGTAAAAAGGGCGACGATTCCGATCCCCATATTTATTAGCAAAGCATTGGCAGGGGTGCGGAATTTTGAATGTACCTCTCCAAGCTTTTTAGGAGCAAAACCGACCCGCCCAAACTCAAAAGTAGAACGGCCTGCTGCCAAAATAATCCCGTGAAAAGAAGCGATCAACCCAAACAGGCCAATAGAGGTAACCAGGGTGTATAACAGATGCCCTTCCCCAAAACGGCTTGCCAATGCCAGCGGCAACGGTGAATCAGAAATATTTCCGTTTGCATCATAAACGACTGTTTCCCAGCCTGCTATACCGATGGAAGAGCTGAACGTCAAAATGCAGAGCACTACCAAAGTCAGTATAGCCGAGCCAAAACCGATCAACACATTTCGCTGTGGGTTGACGGTCTCTTCGGCTACATTGGCCACCCCTTCGATGGCGAGGAAAAACCAAATGGCAAAGGGAATGGCTGCAAATGCGCCCGACCAGCCATTGGGCAAAGCATTCTTTTCGAGGTTGGCAAATTCGAATGCGGGCATGGCGGCACCAGCGAATATCAGCAGTTCGATGACAGCGATAATGGTGATTATCAGTTCAAAAGAAGCGGCCGCTTTTACACCATAAATATTCAATGCTGTAAAAACCAGATAGGCAATAATGGCAATTGTCAATATGGAAATGGAAGGCAGAAAAATATTCAAATACGCCCCGATGGCAAATGCGATGGCCGGCGGTGCAAAGATGAATTCGATGTTTTGCGCCATGCCGCCAAGGAAGCCCCAATCTTTTCCTAACGCTCGGATGGCATAATCAAATGCCCCGCCAGCTTTGGGTATCGCACATGCCAATTCCGTGTAACTAAAGGTAAAGGTGACATACATGATGATGATGAAAAAAGTCGCTGTGGCAAGACCGAGCGTACCACCTTTTTCCAGTCCGAGGTTCCAGCCAAAATACATGCCGGAGATGACGTAGCCGACACCAAGCCCCCAGAGCATAAGTGGGCCGAGTGTTTTTTTTAATTGCTGTGGGTTTTCCATTTTGAAGTAAAAAGTAAAAAGTAAAAAGTGATGAGTGCGAGCAGGCAAGGTAAGGAGTATTATGCAGACCTGTCAGGTTGTTTTTTTTCTATATGTCGGGAAGAAATTAATTTCTTCCCGACATATAGAAAAAAAACAACCTGACAGGTCTGCATAATACTCCTTACCTTGCCTGCTCG
>JAJCYI010000097.1 GCA_029263015.1 Saprospiraceae bacterium
TTTCCGCCATACTTTGTTAAAAAAAATGACCGTAGCTATGGCTATGCTAATTTTTTTTGCCTTGTCTGACGAAAAAACCTGCCTGCCGGTAGGCAGGTAACCTCGTCAAAAGTGTCGATTATTTAACTCCACCTACTTACTGCCAACTTGCGATAACATGATTTCAAAATTTTCTAATACCGCTTTTTATTTTTGTGCCATTTTTTTGGCTGTTGTCACTTTAATCAAACCACGGTATTTTGAACAATACACCAAGGCTACCCTTGCCTGGGATGTCAGTGGATACTATCTTTACCTGCCAGCCATTTTCATTTATGACGATCTTAATGAATTAAACTTCCTCCCCAATATTATAGAAAAGTACGCCCCCTCTCCCAGTACCGACCAAGCCTATGAAGCTGCCAATGGCAATAAAATAATGAAATATTCAGCCGGCATGGCCGTGATGTATGCTCCTGCATTTTTCATCTCACATGCTATCGCAAAAGTGACTGATTTTCCGGCTGATGGATTTTCCTTGCCCTATCAGGCAGGCATCCATTGGTGGAGTGTTTTTTTTGCAATCATTGGTTTGTTTTTTTTGAAAAAAATATTGGCTCAATATTTTGAAGATGACGTTGTTGGGTGGACTTTGGTTTGTATTACACTGGGTACCAATTTTTTAATTTACAGCACCTTTGATGCTGCCAATACGCATGATTACCTATTTACATTATTGGCTATTTTAACCTGGTCAACCATTCGTTTTTATGACACCTTCCGCTGGAAATATGCTATATATATTGGACTGAGTATTGGTCTCGCCGCACTCACTCGCCCCACTGAAATCATTTACACGATGATCCCTGTTTTATGGGGTGTTTCTAATTTGGCAAGCTTACAGGACAGGGTCAATATTTTACTAAAACATTTTCCAAAAATATTGACAACTGCCTTAATCATCGGCAGCATTGGTTTTATTCAAATAATTTATTGGAAAACTGTATCAGGGAATTGGCTGGAATACAGCTACCAAGACCAGGGTTTTAGTTTTTTACACCCACATTTTTCCGATGTTTTTTATTCTTATCGGAAAGGCTGGTTAATTTACACCCCCGTCATGTTATTTGCCATATTGGGTTTTATATCTTTATTTAAAAACCATAAAAAAATATTCCCTGCTATTTTTATTTTCTTTTTAATAAATACCTGGATTATATGCGCCTGGGATATTTGGTGGTATGGTGGAGCATTTGGACAACGGGCATTTATTCAGTCATATGTATTATTGGCGTTGCCACTTTCCGCTTCCATTTATTGGATAAAAAATACAGCACCCAAGTTAATGAAACCAATTTTCATCGCCATTTTATCTGGTTGCATTTTATTGAATTTGTTCCAGACATACCAAGCACACTGGGGGCCTTTTGAAACAGAGGCCATGACGAAAGCCTATTATTGGCGGATTTTTGGTAAAACGGAAAATGATCCTTACGACCGATTATTATTGGACGCTGAAGAAGGGTTTTCAGGAAATAAAAAAAATGTAACTTTAGTTTTGGAAGAAGATTTTGAGTCAATCCCAGATACAGCGACCCTAAACAATTCATTTTCAAAATCAGGAAAATGGTCAGGATATATTGATATAAACCAAGTATTTTCTCCAGGCATTAATATACCTTATTCGGAAAAATTAATCCCGGGCAATTGGCTAAGTATTAACGCCTGGTTTTACAGTCCAAAAATGAATTGGGATTATTGGCGGATGCCGCAATTGGTAGTACGTTTTGAAAAAAGTGACAAACCTGTAAAGGAAAGTATCATTCGCCCGTTCCGGGTCATGCTACCTAATGTTTGGACGCCTGCCGGCATGGATATTAAAATTCCAAAAAAGGAATTTGACAACATTGAAATATTCCTTTGGAACGCTGGTGGAATTGACGTGGAAATATATATGGATGAATTGACGGTGCAGATATTTAAAGAATAGTTTATTCCAAGAGGGTGGGAATTTAATTCCCACCCTCTTGGAATAAACTAAATATTTGCCATTTTATAGTCATTCATATTTAGGCTGAATTCTTCAGAAGATTTGACGAAATCCCCCGCTTCATTTTGCAATAAAACCGTGAAGCGTTCTTCCCTAATTTTTCCTTTGTCGTCGGTAAGGGAATAATGTTGAACAATATCCGTGCGGCCATCCTTATTAATATCTTGCAGCCAGGCATCCTGCTGATTGCACCAGCCCTCATCGCACCATGCCCAAGCGATGGTTTCGCTCCGTTTCATTACTCCCTTTTCCAACCTGAACAGCGCAATGTCGCTCGACACATAGCGGCCGGGCACTCGGCAAATATAAAAATCACCATATTTCCCGACCGACATAACGTCTCCGCCAGGGTTGTTCCAAATCTCGCTGGTTTCTTCATCAAAATATTCATAGAGAGATGGATCGATCAATTGCCCAGCAAAAGGGTAATTGCCTGGTCTATCAACTCGGACGATGGGATAAAAATGTGGTATTGCACCACCTTCTTTTACCTGAAACCTGGCCACCAACCTTCCCACCCCTTCTGCATATTGAATGTCTTTAATATCGATTTCCGACATTGTTTCAAAAATCAATTGCCCTCCTTCCGAAAACACAATCAATTGGTTTTCCAAAACAGAATAGGCAGTGGCTTTGCTCAACAACCCAAGATAGGTGTTCTCCATATTTATGGCATCGCACATACGCTCTGTTGCTGTCACATCTGAAATGGCCAACTTGGTAGCTTCAGCTGAAAACCCAGCCTGATAGCGGTTGCAAACAGAAATTCCCGAGACCCTATTGGTGGAAAAAATAGCCGAGATACTTGTCTGGCTATTCAAGGTTGTTTCTTTATTACCTTGTTTGACGGTTGAAAGATTCCAATATGTATTGGTGATGTCGCCACCGACAGGCTTCGGGGTACAGGCCCAGAAGCTCAAACAGGTCAACAATATAAGGGCAGGTATTATTTTATTCATGGTGTGAGGCATTATTGTCTTTCAATCATTCATTCTTCTTCCTTTCCCATTTGGTCTTCCGATTCCAGTTTTTTAAAAAGGGCATCTACTCGTTCCATCTCATCTAATATTTCATCGAGATAAAATTGGATTTCCGGCATCCGTCGGATATGTTTTGCAAGGCGATGTGCAAGTGCTTGTTTCAACCTATGGTGCTGATCCTCCATCATCAATATCACTTCCTGCTTGTTTTCGGTATTGAAAACACTCAAGTAAATCTTGGCTATACCAAAATCGGGAGTCAGGATGACATTGGTAATCGTCACAAAAGGCGTTGCCCCATAAATATACGACCCCTCCTGCTGGAGCACCACACTGAAATGGCGCTTGATCGTTTCGGCCACTTGTTGCTGGCGTATTTTTGCCATTGAAAATTGAAAATTGAAAATTGAAAATTGAGACATAGCAGCATCAAATCTTCAATTCCTGTCAGTTAATTCCAGAAGACGGCAAGTTAAATCTTTTTATTAAAAAATGTTGCTGTCTTCCAAAACTGGACTTTTGACGTGATTTAAAATTGAAAAAACAGATGTGTCTGATTTTCAGATAAAAACACATTTGGAAAACTATTTTTTGATGCTTTGGGAAAACGGAGCGTTTTCCCAAAACCCCAAATAATTATTTTAACAATGT
>JAJCYI010000098.1 GCA_029263015.1 Saprospiraceae bacterium
ACACACGCGACGAATTGCGGCACCACCTGAGCCCGCACCTTGCTGCGAGGCGCGAACGCCCCAAAATAGCGAATCTGATTTACACGCGCAGGAGGCACCAAAGCGACGAGCCGAGCGATGAAATCATGCGGCGACAGAACAACGTGGGTTGTGCCATCGGACCAGGCACGCTTCAACTCGACGCGCACACGTCCATCGGGCAGCAGGCGCACCTGTCGCTTGCCACACTCACCGAGCATCCTGCCTGCCCTCCGCACGCCAATTCGGGTTCGAAATCGCTTTGCTGCCGAACGATCGGTCCGCAAATGCCGTCAGGTACATCGGTGAGGACCTGCGTGCAGCCCTGACAGAATCCGTCACAGGGCACGTTGCAGCAAACATCGTCGACGCAATACTCGTTCGCTTGGCACCCACCGCAGGGCAAGGGAGCATCCGGAACGACAACGTCGCCGGCAGCATCACCATCTCCACCGTTGTCGCCGTCATTTGGTGGTGGGCCGTCGTCGGTGACTACATCCCCGGCGTCACTAGCGTCGTCGGGGCTGGTTTCAGGATCCCCTGGGCCGACGTCGGCGTCACTGGGGTCAGAATCTGTGGCTGCACCGTCCGAGTCACTGGCAACCGTGCGAGCATTCAAAAAGCCGCAGCCCGTGAGCAGGGTTAAGACGCATACTGTGGTTGCCCTCATTAGACCATAATATAGCATAGAGCGGGCCGTGGGGCATCTCGAGGCAAAACCTCAGACCACCGCCTCGCCACCGCGTGGCACCGGACCGGACCCCTGTCCTATTGAAAGTCGATTTCAGTTGTTACCCAGGCCCTCAACTCAGGGGCGAGTTTGGAAAATGGTTATGTTGAAAAAAGCAATTCTTGCAGTCTCTATCGCGTTAACTGCGTTCACCGGCTGTGCGACTACCGGCACTGTGCGTTCTAGCCTCGACGAAGGCGGGGGCGCACAAAAAATGTATGAAGGGAAAAGCTACGACCAGGTGTACTCGGCCGCCCTCAGGGTCATGAGCAACAAGTTTACGATCACAAAAGAGTCAAAGGCCACAGGTGCGATAGACGCAGAAAACTCCGTTTCTGTGATGTCCTGGGGCGAGCTGATCGGCATTCAGGTTACGAAGGTGAAAGAAAGCGTGGTCAAAGTACAGGTTGTGTCCCAAAAGAAGTCACGTGGGCAGTTCACCGGCCAGGACTGGGAACAAACGGTTCTTGCCGCTATCACTTCTGAGCTGGATGCCTAGCGGCGATCTGAAGTGACTACGGCTGCGTAGCGATTGGGTCTCCGGCGTACCTATCGGGCGAGACGCCTGTGATATATTGCTGGTTTCCCATCGCAACGGGCAGGAGGACTCCCATGGCTTAAATGAGGTCGCGGTGGCGCCGGGCGCACGGACTTGGTAATCAAGTTGCACTACCCGTGGTTTGAGGGCCTGATGCCAGATGTGAGCGCCATTCCATCCGAGCTGGAACCCTTCGCGCACCTGCTAGCGAAGGTGGAGCCCCACGACCTGCGCTGGTTCCTTGCCGAGGGGGAGCGCATGAAATTCAAGGCCGATGACGTGCTTCTGCAAGAGCACGGAAATACCGCGTGGTTTTTCTTTCTCCTGCGGGGCTCGGCAAAGGTTTACATGACGTCGGGCGCTGGCGTTACAAGTGTGGTCAAGCTGTTCTCCGCGCCGGCATGTTTTGGAGAGACGGAGTGTCTGACCGGGAATCCGCTTTTGGTAACAATATCCGCACTCGAACCATCCGAGGCCCTTCGTTTCCCCGCCTCGACGTTTCTACATTTGGTGCAGGCGTCGCCGGCGTTCACACAAGCGATGCTCCGTGACGTTGCGGCGCGCTTTTACGTGGCGCAACAAAATTCAAAGGCACAGGCCTTTGACCCCGTGGAACCCAGACTGGCGCGGATCATTCGCGACTACCTTGATGTGCACGGACTCCCGGTAGAAGACGGCACGATGATTCGAGTCCCTCTGAGCCAGGAGAGTCTCGCCAATTCAATTGGCGTCGGGCGCCGCTCGGTCACCCGTACCCTCAGCAAATGGGAAGAGCTAGGCATGCTGCGCAAGCAAGGTCGAATGTTCGTCGTACGCGACCGTGCAGAGCTTGAGCGCCTGTGCGAGTCTGAGTCGATTCGCGTGAGCTACAATATGCGCTAACCGGCGGGCTGTTTGGGAGCCGGAAAGTCAGAGGCGTTGGTGTTCCACCACTCTTTGAGGTCGAAGCCCTCGGGACCGCTCCCCGCAACTGGACCTGCTCCGTAGGTTTCCGGGACAAAGGGCGGCGTACAAAGGCAATAGAATCGCAGAGCCGCGCCGGAGTCGTTTTTGATATTTTGTAGCCCACCCGATGGGATATGGACGATGTCGCCGGACTGAACCTCGGTTTTCACACCGTCGATGAACATCGTCGCGGGTCCGCCCATCATCAAGTAGCGCTCGTTGACGCCTACGTCGTGTTGGGATGTTGTTACCCCCGGCGGAACTAGCACCTCACCAAGGTTGAACACGTCCCCAAAAGCGAAGGGGGTTCCAGCGGGAACAATAATTTGCTCTGCGTCAAACGGCGCCAATGGTACCCGAGGGTGAACTGATGTGGCTGGCGCTGGTGTTATCGAGCCTTCGAGTTCACAAATAAACCCGCGTACCCCGCGGGCACCTGCGGTGACATCTGCCGCTCTGTTTGGCGCCAATGCGAGCAGTTGGCCAGCATGCACCTCCTTACCGTCAATAAGGGCGCTTCCGGATCCGACTACGAAAAACTGCGGCCGCGGGCTACCGCCGATGCCGAGTTTAGCCCCAGCAGGTGCATCGATCCGTCCAATAACTGTTTCCGCGTCCCGGTATAGTTCGCCAGGCGCAAGCCTTGTCACCCCTCCCGCGACGCCCATGGGTTTGACACCGCTTCGTTCTTGTCGCCAAGCGAGTGACCCCTTCCGTAGGGGCTTGTTGGCCGGGCGAAATCCCGGGTGTTCCAATTCGCGAACAGAGACTGGCGCTGCGTCGGGTTGCATCGACGCCACCGGAGGAACGAAGCGGTTTTTGGGCTTCAGGGCGCCAAGGGCGAATAGGTCGTTGAAGAACCCTGACGCTTCTAGGTTGTTCAGGGCAGCCAAGGCGCTGGCTAGTTGGGCTTTTCGTTTGGGGTTGGCCTTTTGAGATTGCTCGAGCTGCTCGCGGAGCTTTGTGGAGCCGATTCTTGTGACCGCGGCGAGGGCCTCCTGTGGATCAATGGCGGGCGAGGCTGTGCCCTTTGTTTCCCGCAAGCCCTGGTAAAGAGCCACGACGCTTTTCGCGGTTGAAGTGTCGATCATCTTGCGGCCTCAGGCGTCATTTCTGCCACCTTAACAGATTGTGCGGGCTCTTGTTGCGTGCACCGCTCGTTCTCCAAAAAAACGGAAAACTTTGCGCCATATGTCTCAAAGTTGCCCCGGTGGCCGGCGTCCCGCAGGCGATAACATGACCAACTCGAGTGAGATTGGGTTTGGTGAAATGACTGTTTTTTCTTGTGATAACGAAGGCTTGCAGGAGCGCCCAAGTGCTCCCGACGTGGATTTTGCGGCCCTTCGAGGCCAACTGGGCACCGCCGCGTCTGCCCTGGAATTGGATGCCGGGCAGAGGATTTTAGATCCGTCCCAGGCTGACGCTGGCATCGTGCTGCTAGAGAAGGGGGCAGTGCGGTGTTACGTCGACGACGCGGAAGGGCGACAGCGTGTTGTTCGGATGGTGTATGCCCCGGCTCTTATCGGAGTGGCGGACACGGTTCTTGGTCGCAGCCCGTCGTATCGCGCCGAAACCGTGACATCGGTGACTGCATTGCGCATTTCGGCGCAAGTATGGCGGGCCAATTTTGCCGAGCTTCCCCGGTGGCAACGCATCGTGCTCAATAGCCTCGCACACGAAGTTGCGGAGCTGTCGCGAACCCACGAAGTTTCCCTGCGATCGGCCGAAGCGAGATTGGCGGACGTCCTTTTGGACTTTGCCGAAAGGTTTGGCCAGCAAAGCTCCGGTGGGCTACTGCTAAGGCATAAGCTCACGCAGGAATACCTTGCGAACCATATCGGTGCGGCAGATCGGTCGGTACGACGTATCATGCGCCGCTGGAGAAGCTCCGGCTGGATATCAATTTCCCGAGGTTGGCTCGTGCTCGAAAATGTCGACGCCCTGCGGAGGGTATTTGACAACTGAAGGGGCCAACCGCCCGCGGGCACTTCGACCCGGCGCTTTAGCTCTTTTCGAAATATGCATTGAGGCGACGCAGGTCATCCCGCCATGCGGTAGGATCGGCGACCTCTGTGTTCATAGACTTTTCTAGTTCCTTGAACTTAGCGAGCAGCTTTTTGTCCCAGTCCGCGCGCAAATCGATAACACCCGCCTTGGTTTGACTGGTGTCCGACGTGGAAAACGTCTGAGCGCCCTGAAATAGCCCCAAAAGTACGGAGCCGTCGGAAATCTGAATGGGCCCAGGAGGGACACACTCAACGTAACCGTCGAAGGTGACCGGCCATCCGTCTCCGGGAATGATCACTTCTTTGCCGTTTATCACGTATTTAGTTACGGGCAGTGACACGGGAGCGAGTGGACTCGGAATTTCCGCCTTCTTGGTGGCGGCGGCCTTGATATCCTTCATCGCCAACTCGATATCTTTAGAAGAAACCGAAAGCGCCACAACGCCGTCCTTGAGCTTGCGGACTATGCGCAGCGGAAGCGTCTCGGTGCCCGTGGCTCCGATGACAATGTCCGCTTTGAATAGGTCAGTCTCCGTCCCCATGCCGACGAATTGACTGGCTTTTTCAGCTTGGGTCGGATTGATGTCCACCGCCTTGGTCTTTGCGCCCAATTTCTTAAGCGCTTTCGCCAACGGAAGCCCCACGTATCCCGCGCCGATGACGACGACTTTTTTCCCCTTTAGTTTGATATCAAGTCGGTTCAAGGCCTGGGTCGTTTTTGCGATGGCTGCCTGGGCGATGAACTTGCCCTCGTACTTCTTGCTGTCAGCCCGAGCCGTCGCGATGATGGGCGTCTTTAGCTCGTGTGCCTCTGCGAGGATCAGCCCACCCGTGGTCCGCTCGACGATTCGAATGCTGTCGATGACCTTCGCGTATTTTTTGGGGTTGCGGTGTAGGATGTCTGCGGTGAGGCCACCGTCGTCAATCACCATAATCGTTTCGTCTGAGTCTCCCCTGCGCTTGATGAGGTCATCCAGGGCGCGCTCGACGGTTTTGCGATAGTCGGCGGTCGACTTTTTTCCTACACGCGTAGTAAGTCCCAGATCCTCCAGCGTGCTCCGCACGGGCGAGCTTGCTCCGTAGGGTGAGCCTACGACAATGGTTTTGTCCTGTGCTGCGCCGGCGCGACTCAGGGCGCGAGCCATGGGGACGTCGTGGGAGAGCATGTGCGTAGTCCAAAGCAGGTAGCGCCCCTGCATTGGCTTTTCTAAACCCGTCATTTCGAAAACATAGTCGAGGAGCTCTGCGGAAATTGGAATGCGCGAAAATTGGGATTGCTCGGCGAGTTTCTGAAGTTCTGCGTCGGATCCCCCAAGGACGGCCCTCTCGAAGGACCAACCTCCGAAATATCGTTCCGGAGGCATCGTTTTTCCCCGTCTGCAGCCGGTTATCGAAAGTTTCCCATCGGTGACGTGCTTACTTAATGATGGATAGCGCTCGGGATGCGCGCGCCATTCGCCGCGAAAGCGACCCAGCTCTGCCTTTGACATGCTGGGGTAGTCTTCCAGCACCTGGCGCAAGATCGCGTCTTCGGACACGGATTTGGGTTGGCGTGCGGCGTATTCGGCGACGATGTCCGCGGCGACTGAGGTTTGCTGCTCAAAGACGCTGGGGTAGCCAAGTTGATCGAGAAGTTTCGCGATTTTACTTGTGGTCGTAGAGCTGCGTTGGGGCAGTCCTACAGCCTCTAGGTGCCGGTTAAAGGCCCCCAGTATTTTTGGCACTGTGGTTCCAGGCGGTGCCATGCGCACGATGAGTGCAAGGCTCTCCAGACCCGGGCGGAATGTCCGCGGAACTGGAGCGGGTTGTGCCTTTTCACTGCCTTCCACACTTTTTTGCAGCAGTTTGGTAACGTAGGATTTTTTTACGTCGACGCCTTCCTTCTGCAACGCCTTTGCTATTTCGCCGTGGTTAAGTCCTGGATTAGACTGAGCGAAGGCCTCGACTCGGTTTCCTAGTATGTCTGCCTGCTTGCTTGATCGGCGTGGCCCATGGATCTGCGGCACCGGGATATTTGGGTGAGCCATGAGCAGCGTCTTGAGGTGCCCCGGCCCAAATCGGGGGTAGCGCTGCTGCAATGCGGCAACCAGGTCGCCGCGACTTTCAATATCACCGGTGGCGAGAAGGCCCTCAACCTCTTGTTTGATTCTCTTGGTCCAACGTTTCGAGTCCCGGAGGTTTGGCAGCGGCGCGTCGTATTTGGATTTCAGTTTGATGTAACGTTCGCGCGTCGTGCGACCGAACCGCAGCATCAGCGCTTCAGTATTGAGAGCCTCGACGATGTCGTCCCGGTTTTGAAATGGGTCCTTATCAAGAATCTCCTCTACTGC
The DNA here is from genome assembly GCA_029263015.1 of Saprospiraceae bacterium. Taxonomy (GTDB): domain Bacteria; phylum Bacteroidota; class Bacteroidia; order Chitinophagales; family Saprospiraceae; genus UBA6168. Next base: position 6,568 of record JAJCYI010000098.1, read on the forward strand.
GGCGACGAGGCCAGCAATCGTCGGCTTGTCGTAGCGGATTTCAGCGCTCGTGGGGAATTTCGACGGTTTCTTGTCGCTGCTGGCGACCTCACGGCGAGTCGCGTGGCCCTTGCTTCGGGGCAAAACACCACGCGCGGCGAGACGGGGAAATCTCTTGGGGTCACTCTTTTGAAGTATCTGAAGTTCTCGCGCATCGAGGTGCACGATAGCGTAGAATTCTTGGTCCGAAATCTCGCCAGCGTTGGCGCGGGCGTAGAGGCGGGTGAGCTGTGCCTTATTCGGTTTCTTAAAAACCTCGGGAGCGAAGGTGCGCAGCCTGCCTGCGACTTTCTCGCCAATGCCCACTGACGTCCAAAAGGAACTCAGCCCCTCCTGTTGGTCGAGGACACGGTCCGCATACTGGGCCTCGAACTGCTCAAGGGCGGCCGTTGTCATGGCTTCGAAAAGTGGTAGCCACTCGGGGCTAGCGCGGCGCGGGCGCGTGTTGAATAGATTCGCCAATGCTTTGGGTAGAGCCGCTTCAATTTCCGCGTCCCCGATGCGCTTTTTCCCAACGACCTTATAGACCTCCCGCATGATCGTTGCGCTGGTTTCGTCCAGGGACTTCAGCTGCCGTGGAGCTAGGCCGCGCGTGTCGGTGGAAACTAGTTTGATTGCCACTCTGAGCTGGGTAGCAACGTTCTTGAAAACGGCATGCTGAGGATCCGGCAATAGGTGCTCAAATGCTGAATGAGGCATGTCTAACCCGAGCGTCCGACTTTGGGCGGCGGTTCGCGGCCCCTTTTTGGCGCGCCCGTTGGTGTCGATCGCTCGTTTTGGGGATTTGGGTTTTGTGGAGACTTCGCGACGCGGCGGGGCGCCCTGGGGGGCCGGCGAACTCGCAGGTCTGGGTCGAATCGCCTTGGCCATCGTGAAACCCTATCACACGATAAGTTGAAATGGACAGATTGACCGAAACATCGAAGGGGCCCAGGGATGCCTAATTCAGGGGCAGGGCGCCTGGCCCTGCCGCAACTCGGCCCCGCGTACGATGAGCTTCTTGAGTCGTTCAAAAATGGCCCGCCCCTCCTCGAACAAGGCTGAGCCAGTAGGTGTCAGGACTATATGATCGGCTCGTCGCCTGAGTAGTTCAACACCGACGTCGGCTTCGAAGTCAGCGAGTCGGGTCCGCAGTGTCTTTCGCGAGGCGCCCGTCGCTGCAGCCGCGGCTTTTAGGGAGCCGTGCCTGGCGACGTCAACGAATGCTTCGTAGTTTTTGATGGATTGCACGTTCAACTGACTGGCCCTCCGCGTAGCAGCTGCACCACCGCCCGCACCCGCCCGACCCCGGCGACCGCAGTGGGAACGAGCAAGAACACGGGTAGTTGACGTTCGACAGCCCCCTCAAAGAGCACCTCGAATTGGGTCAACGATGTGTCGGCGACCGGTACGAATCCGACTCCGGCACCGCTCTCCACCGAGCGAAGGATCACGCCTGCGTCGTCGCTAACGGCGACTGGCGTTATAGATGGTGCGTCGCTCCCCTTGAGTGGAATCGTCCACGGGTCGAACCCTGGAACACGACAAACCATGACCGGGTGGGCGGCTAGTTGTCGCACGGTAGTGATTTCGCCGTGCTCACGCACGTAGGTTTTGCTGGCGACCAGTCTCTGGACCAATTCGGTGAGCTTGGTTGTCTGCCACGGACCACTCGGCGGGGACTCGCCCACGTGCACTACGAGATCGTATCCCTCCGTAAGTGCGGTGGATGTGTTCGCGGTGGCGCTCATCTCAATTCGCAAGTTGGGGTGGTCCTGTCGGAGGCGGCCGCTCAACTGCGACAAGGACACCCAGGGCAGCCCAGCGGGAAAAGCAACCCGAACGATTTCGGCGTCCTCGTTCGCAAAAGACTTCGCCTTGGCGATGAGACTCTCGAGTGAGCCGACCATGTCCTGGGATTGCGAAAACAGCTCACGGCCCCTTTGGGTAAGTTCGATGCCCGAGAATAGGCCGAATCAGAACCCATACCGACTCCGAATCGCCTCGGCCGCAGGCCTCGCACCAACCCCACCGTACCCAAATCCGCCCAAGTCCCGCAACACATCTGGCTATAGATGTGTAATCACGGGCCATTTCACACCCTGCGAACGCACCCCTGCCCTACCCGTCCGAACGCGCCAAAACTCTACTGAGGCAACTCAAGCCGAAAGCAGCTCCGAAGCTGCCGATGCTCCAAAACGCAACCTCAGCTGCGGCGGTCCTCGAGCCGGATGCAAAGCAGGCGGCACAGAACGGTACCCACGGCTGCGCAGTATCGAAACAATGGCGTGGGGCTCGGTGACAAAAGCAACAATACGCATCGTCCGCTGACACCGGTCGCAGCGCAAAGCGTCTACATCGAAAACTCGGTGCAGCAACTTGGCCCAACTCCGACGGTACTCGGGCGCCGGACCGGCACCGGCTGAAGATGAGGCGCCGTGGCCCCCCGGCCCCGACTTACCAAACAGCTCCAACTGCAAAGGCTCTACACACGCGACGAATTGCGGCACCACCTGAGCCCGCACCTTGCTGCGAGGCGCGAACGCCCCAAAATAGCGAATCTGATTTACACGCGCAGGAGGCACCAAAGCGACGAGCCGAGCGATGAAATCATGCGGCGAAAGAACAACGTGGGTTGTGCCATCGGACCAGGCACGCTTCAACTCGACGCGCACACGTCCATCGGGCAGACGAGACACGCGCTCGTGAGACACAATCGGCCGCGCAATATATCGGCACAGACGCTCAAGTCCGC
>JAJCYI010000099.1 GCA_029263015.1 Saprospiraceae bacterium
TGAATAATAGAATAACGTGAGTTCTGGATAATAATCCTTGACAATCAAGAACTTATGGCGGTTTCTGTCCTTTGATTGTCCCGTTAGGGACGGAACATGGGTAGCAATGCCAAACCAACGGTATTTTTCGTGCCGTAGGTAGGTAACATTTTCCACGTTGCGTACCTACGGCACGGTGAAAACCCCTGCAAATGCTTGGCTACCCATGTTCCGTCCCTGACGGGACAATAAGATTGCTATCCAGAACTCACGTTATTTTAAAGAAACGATCAAATTTTGCAGAATCGCCAGAGGGTCATTAGAAGAAACATTGGAACATCTGATTACCGCTTTTGATGAAGAATATATTTCAAAAGAAACACTCAACGAATTCAAAACGAATTACGACGATTGTTTGCGATTACTGAACGGCTATATCCGATACTTGAAAAATTCAAAAAGAGGAAATGACGACAACAGTTAATTATCAACCCAATATCGTCCCCAACTAATCACTATTCACCAGTCACTAATTAACTAATCACTAAATAACTAATAACCAAAATGGCATCCAAACTAACACCTTTTTCGAAACTTTTAATGACTGTCATCATCGTTGCAGCAATTGTGCTCGGTGGACGGTGGCTGTTGGACAATACTGACATTGGGAATACACTGAAAAACCAAGTCAGTGACAGCAACAATACTACAAAACCTGCTAGTAAGGACAATAGTGGAAGCGACGCCCCATCCGATGTCATCAACATTGGAGTGGTGACTTGGGGCGGATATGCCGGAGGGCAATATTTTAACGAGGGATTTAAGGCAAATAAAAATTCCCGTTTTTATAAAGATTATGGTTTCGGAGTGGACTTTAAAGTCCTTGATGACTTTGTGGCCAGCCGTGAGGCATTCAAGCGGGGAGACGTGGATTTGCTCTGGGCAACCATTGATGCATTCCCGACTGAGGCCGGTGAAATGGAAGATGAACAACCACAGGTCGTTTTCCAGGCTGACTGGTCACGAGGCGGTGATGCGATAGTCGTGCGTCGGGGCATCAGCAATGTGGCCGACCTGCGAGGTAAAAAAATTGCCGTGGCAGAGTTGACACCTTCCCACTCCTTCTTGCTTTGGCTTTTGGAAGCAGGAGGCATGACGGTCAATGATGTCGAAATTGTGGCACAGGCCAGCGCAATTGATGCAGCGGAAGCCTTCAAAGCGCAGTCTGTCGATGCAGCGGTGGTCTGGAGTCCTGACGATGAGGCATGTCTTTCCACAGTTGCTGGTTCCCGGATTTTGGAAAGTACCAAGTCCGCTTCCAACATCATTGCCGATGTTTTTATCGCTAAAAAATCGTGGGTCGAAAACAATCAGGAGAAAGCTCGCCAACTGTACGAAGGTTGGATGAAAGGAGCTGCTGAAATCAATTCCAATGATGCCAACAAGCAAAAGGCCGCTCAGATTTTAGCTGAAAATTTTGAAGGCGTGGACGCCGATTGGGCCTATAAGGCCATTACCAACGTGCGCCTGACCACCCATGGCGACAACCAGCATTTTTTTGGTATGGACAAGGACTTTTCTGGTGTAACCGGCGATAGGCTTTACAGTCGCATGTCACAGGTTTACAAGGGTCTTGGCTATATTGAAGGCCGCACGCCAACTTGGCGGGAGATCGCTAATTCGTCACTCATTCGGGCAACCAATTTGACGGGAAATGCCCACAATGCCGAAGCTGTCAAAACATTTGCCAAAGTGACCAAAGAAGAAGGGGAGGGCAAAGAGGCCATCGCTACGAAGCGTGTCAGTATCAGTTTCCGCACTGGCGAATACCAACTCGACGAAAACGCAAAATACATCATTGACAAAGAGTTTGTTGAAATTGCCAGGGCCTTCGCCAATGCACGTATCCGCATCGAAGGCAACACCGACAACGTTGGCGGCAGGGCCGGAAATGTTGCGCTTTCGCAAAAAAGGGCTGAGGCCGTCAGGGAGTTTCTTGTCAGTGAACATGGCATGCCCAGCAACAGGTTTATTGTGATCGGTAATGGCCCTGACAAACCAATTGCAGATAATTCAACCACTGCTGGCAAAGCCAAAAACAGGAGAACTGATTTTGAACTGGTGAGGGAGTAATCGTCTTCGACCAATTAAAAATTGAGAATTGAGAATTGAGAATTAATCAGAAGCGACGCTTTTATCAAAAGCGTCGCTTCTTGGTACATGAGACATCTATCAAAAAAGCCAAGAGAATATCTTCCACCAATTTTTTCCCTTTTTTGCCTCGGGAAAACAAAAGTTCCCAATCTTCTGAAAAAACTCCACACCTCACCCTCATCCGATACTTTCTTTGCAGCAGCTGTGGCAGACTCAACTCCTATGTGCCGCCATGCTTCGGCAGGCAGTGGGTGGACTGGTAAGGCCAAATGTAGTGCAGATTCCCAGATCCGCACATACTCGTGAACGAATCTGGAGATTCGTACTACTGGTCCAAAAAAAAATCCCGGACCTTCAAAAGAAAGGCCCGGGATGGCTCATGTATGTATGTTCAATTCAAAACTATTTCTTCGCCACTACCATTTGCTTGGCCTGTGGCTTGTGGTTCGGAATATCCAACCAGATGATGTAGTGGCCTTCTTTCAAGTCGCGGATATCCATGGTGTAGTACCTACTGGTCACCTCGTCGATATTCACGGATTTCAATTCAATACCGAGGTTGTTGAAAACGGAAATATTGACATTTTTCCTGCCAACCACTGATTCGAGGTTGACTTTGACAAACTCATTGGCAGGGTTCGGGAAGAGGCTGAAATCAATCAGGTCTGCGAAATGCATGAGTTTGATTGCTGAATACTCAACGGTGCCGTCCACCATATTCATTTTGATGCGGTAGTAGTTGTCACCAATAATGGGCGAGAGGTCATAGCCGTTGTACAGTTCCATGCTAGTACTTCCTTTTGAACTATGTGTCTCAATAGCTGCAAAACTGCTGCCGTCCAATGAGCGTTCGAGAATGTATTTCGATACTTTATGGCCTTTATTGTGCGCCCAGATCATTTCTGCAAATTCCTCGTGCTTGACCGTTTCAAAGTTGAACTGGTCGTTGGTAGCGAGGAAATTAGCAATGAAGACAGTCTGCTCATTTGTACAATAGGATTGATAATTAGAATAAAGGTATTCAGCCTTCACGTGATAAGTTCCTGGAGGCAAGGTGACGACTACTTCGTCGCCACAATCACCCGAGCAAGTAAACAACGTGCTTGTATAATTTTCGTTAAAAACCTGGACAGAACTGACTGGTGCAAGGGACAGGTTGTTAACGACGATTTGGTCAAGTCGCGTTTCAATGCCTATTTCACCACAATCAGGGAATGTGCTGCAACTTGGGTCAATCACGATGTTCACCAATTCGACTTCGCCAGTGTATTTGTCACAACCAGCACGACGGGTACAACGCATGTAGCAAGTACTGTTAGTTAACAAGCCTGGATCGAGGAACAGTTGGTCGGCACCAGAAATGATCTTCCAATTGGAAATGGACGGATTTGCCAATAAATCAGCAATGGTTACTGTGATAGGCTCACATCCGCTTTCATTTTTCAACCACAGTACTTCTATATCGCCAGTGCCGCCTGTTGGATTTTTACAGTTTTCAATTCTCGGTGCTATGGCGCCACTTGCTGAACAGATTTGATGAAATTTTTGGCAATCATTGCCAATTCCGATTTCACCACCCCAAACAATATTATCACAAATTGGGTCACAATTTTCAACTTCTATTGTGATGGTAGTTGTTTTACGACATTCCAAGCAAGTGCCAGAGTCATTGCTACTGCCCGAACCGCTACCACTTCCACTTCCAGAGCCTGACCCACTTCCGCTACCTGATCCAGAACCTGATCCACTTCCAGAACCAGAACCAGAACCTGATCCACTTCCACTTCCTGTACATGGACAGATTGAAGCTATACCGTCGTTACTGCCAGATCCGCTACCACTTCCAGAACCCGATCCACTTCCAGAACCTGATCCACCGCCAGTGATTACTGTGTTAGCATCACAGGTTCCACCATCCTTAAAAACTATGGAATTAAGAAGGATACTGCCAATATTTTCTCCAGGGATCAGCGGCGCTGAACAAGAGACGTGCATATTGACAACTTGAAGAAGTGGCCCATTTTGCCAAGCATAAACGCGATAGAAAACTTTTGATGGGAACTTATCTTCTCCTGCATTTGCAGCTGCAACATCGAATGAAGTATTGATGCCAACATTCCCAGCAAAATAAATTTTGCCGCTGCCGTTCTCCTTTTCGCTTACCGTGATGTAAACATTTGCAGCACCATTTGGGCCGCTTCCGTTGTCATCACAATCGTGCTTATCGTCCTGTTGTGAGGTATTGGTTGTGCCGCATCCCCCGCCAGTATAGGTAACGTTCAGTGCTTTTGGCTTGCCGCCAGCATCACAGCAGTTTCCTCCAGTTGGAGGAGGTGGAATATTGTCACAACCATTATCGATGGTCAATTTAACCGTAACTGAGCCAGAAGTTGTAAACATAACTTCATGTGGACCTTTGCCGAATGCTACAGGCGGTACCGCAGTTATTCCAAAATCCCAGGCATATATCAAACAAGGAAACCCAAGGTCTGGGGCTTCAAATATTATCTTGTCGCCTTCACAAACTTGTCCCGGATCATATTCAATGATAGGGTCAGGGCATACTTCAGGTGGCGGGGGAGGGCCGCAATCTGTTCCGTCCTTGAATGTGACCCCTGCCAATACCAATCCACCGAACTGGTCTCCGTGAATCAATTTGCCAGAACATGATGTATGGACATTGTTGATTTGAAGAAGATCACCATTTTGGGAGGCAAAAATCCGAAAGAAGATCTTAGATGGGAATTTATCTTCTCCAACATTTCCTGCATCAGCTGTAAATGTTGTGTTAAGGCCAACATTTCCTGCAAAATAAATATCGCCGCTGCCATTTTCTTTTTCACTGACCATAATGTAAACGCTTCCAGGAGTAGCCAGTCCACCTCCGTAATTATCGCATTCTGTTTTGCCCTGTGCGATTTGTGCGTTGTCAGAAGCACTGCAATCGCCTCCAACATATTCCATGGTCAAAGCCCGAGGCTTACCACCTTGGTCGCAGCAATCTTCTTGTGCTTGTAAATTAAGGGTAAATGATGTCATTGCTAAAGCAAGAGCCGGCAATAGGCAACATTTTTTAATAGTGTTAAAAATGTAGTTCATAATCTTGTCAATTTGTGATGGTTAATAAAATGTATTCGTATTGAGTTAATATATACTGGACAGAAGGATTGAACCTCGAAAGGACAACCTTTGCCAACAGAATATACCGTCATGCCTGTTTCAATAGAGGAACAGGATAACTAATCCAGTATGTGTTTTAATGTGAGTGAAAAAGTGGACCGAGAAGATTTTGCCGAACAGCGGCACAAGTGAAAACACCAAGGGTTGGAAATGACAAGTAGTCATTCAACCAATCTCAAACAGAATTTTCAAAAAGGAATTAATGATAAACTATTCTGGTATTTCAGCATCAAATTTTGAAGAACAGAATTTATCAGTGGTCAATAATGACCTGTTTTAAAATGCCTGTTTCATTTTCAAAATAGATTTTCAAAAAATAATATCCAGCGGGGAGGTGGGAAGTGGATATTTTTAATTTTTGTGAATTGCCGACCACGCCCGAAGCCAAATTCTGCCCCAAAGCGTTGTGCAAAGAAACAACAGGATATTCTTTTTTCATAATTATTTCACCAAAATCAATAATTAGTTGCTCATTTGCTGGGTTTGGAAATATGCTGATCTGCCCTGCCATTTCTTCCCCAGTTGAATTTGGGTTGCCATTGTGGAGGCCAAAAGTGGGCGCTTGTTGGTAAAACGGCCCCGTACCGTTCGGCAACCTTGCGCTTGGCAAATTGGTGGTCTGTTCACCAAAAGACAAACTGTCGATGATCGTCCCGTCTTCATGTCCCAACATAATGAACTCGCCCGATTTTGACAACCGGAAATTGGTGTGCAAACCATCTTGGGCTTCATCTTTATCTGCCCAGACAATCAGGTAATCATTGGCTTCAATGACTGTCCCGAGAGGAAAGGTCCAGCGGAGCGGGGTTTCCAATTCGTCAGAAAGGTAAAAATTATCGAGGCTGATCGCTTCCTCTGTGTTGTTGTACAATTCGATCCAATCGCCAAATTCCCCAGCGGGATCTGCAATGCCATCCGGACCTATATTCGATGCAGCAAATTCATTGATGACGACGTCGTGCCAACTATTGCTCGAAAAAGCGTTGTTACAGTCATGGCCTTCCTCGGTGAGGTTCTCTTCTAATTCTGTAAAACGGCGACCAAGTAACCATTTTAAGGCAGGTATTTCTGCATCGCCGCCGCCGCCAGTGCCGTTGCCGACATCATATTCAAAAAAATCGTGGGTGAAAATATAGTTCGGATCTTCTTCAATTGCTGGCCGGATCAATTCGGACTGGGCGTCGATTATTGCGAAAAGACGCTCCTCATTGAAGTTGTTGTCAAGCATGTAACAAACGATGTCGAGGTAGCGCTGCCTAAATTCAGGCACATTCATTAGCCTGTCAATCAGCACCTTATCTTCATTGTCGATTATGAGCGGATAAGTTAGGTCGTATGGTACTCCCGGACTTCCGATATTGTTGTTTTGGTTGGAGTTGCTGATTTCATAATAATGCAGGGAACAAAAGGCATCCCATTCGCCCTCACAACAATATTCATCCAACTGAGTCACCAACTGGAAAATTGGGTCGTTGGCAGGGTAGGGGGAAGAGCCATTCAGGATCGAGTTGCAATCACCCGGTGAAAAATCAAGGTTGACCTCTTTGCAACGGGTATTTTCGCAAACTTGGTTGTTATCGGCGCGGTGGGCAGTCAAACATACATTGACCGTACCAGTGGTCGTATAAATATGGCTTGGATTCATTTCAGTAGAAAACTGTCCATCGCCAAAATCCCAAAAAACAGCATTTACTTGTGGAACGGACTCATTGATGAAGTTGATAACATCGCCTTCTATGGCATGTGAAAAGGTAGCTTGGACATAACAAGTAGAATCAAAAGGAGGGTATGGATTTCCGTCAACCGTTAATGCTCCGCCAAGACTAAGATTGTAGTCCCAGGGTATCCAATGAAACTGGCCACTGGTGGGTTCATGGTAGAGGTACCAATTGCGTTCACCGTCTATATAGCTGTCCCAATTGTTGGTCATAATGTCCACGGCCATTACATGGAGGTACTGATCTACATCAAAGATTTCCTGAATTGCTTCTGGAAATTCCGCATCACTGCTATGGTTCAGCACGTCCACAAAATTTAGGAAATCGCTCCAATCGCCAACATCTTCATTGGTTTTCATTTCATAATCTTCTAAATATGGATCAATAAATGGGCCTTTCCATAGCAGTTCATCCCAGCCTGTATTTTTTATCAAGGTACCATTGTCGTTGGTGAAATTATCTTTCAAAAAAGTTTTGTCAATCTGTTCGATGATACTGTAAACGCCCCAATATTCATCATTGAAATACAGACGGCAATGGGAAACCCTCGGTGCAGCTACTCCAGCCTTTCGCAAAATGTCATAAGCAAGCAGGTCGCGCATCATAGCTGGGTCGCAGGCACCGTTGTGCAAGTTGAATTTTTTCATGCCGTCGTACTTCTGCCCATCGGTAAATTCATTCAAATCAATTTTGAACGGCTTCTTTTTGTCATTGGCTTTGTAATAGGAAGACAAGCCTTTTATCCGAATACCCACGGTGTCCAGCCAGTTGCCATCTATTTGCATAAAAGCTTTGGTATAAGGCACATTGATGCCCGAAGTTGTGTGATTGACGTCCCACAGTTCATCCATTTCTTCAAAAAAATCGTCTTGGAAAAAGTATAGCCGCAGGTCATGCATCTGGGTCTCGTCAAAAATTGAATTACCAGATTGCCCCAAAAGACAGGTTTGGGTCAATAGGAGGGAAGTAAACAGCAAGTATTTTATTGTTTGCATAAGCTTGATAGTGATGCCAGAGGATCGTTTGCATAGTTTAGGGTGTAAGTAGTCGAGGTTAAATAATTTCCGCTTTTATCGGCTGCGTTTTCCGAATAGCTGTGTTAAAAATTTTGAACGTAGCTTGGCTATGCTAAAAATTTTTGCCTTGCTCTTCAAAAAAATCAACTCGCTAAAAACTGGAAACTATTTAAACTCGACTACTTAACTTAAAGTTACGCCCAAAATTCAACGTGTTTCATGCAATATCGCCTTGATAATGCCTGAACCAGCTGATGCGAATGCAGCAGTTTATAAATTATTTTTTTGAAAATTGTAGAAGACCAGTTCTAAGAATGTGGAAAAATGAGAAAGGGGAGGAATTTTAAAATCAGCACACAAAGATAAGGGGAATTGCGCCAAAGATGCAAGTGGGTTGCTGTTCAAAGCGGCGTTAGCATTGGCTCAAGGCTTAAAGTTAACAGCCACCCGTCGATTTATTTGTATAAAATTCAAAGTATCTTCTCACCAATCACTCTTCACATTTCTATATTCGCCTCAAAATTCATTTAGACAATGTTTGAACTCAGAGGTAAACTGACCAGCACCCAAACCTTAATCCTCGGAATAGGAGGTGTTGTCCTCATTATTTTACTCTGGTGGGCAATGGCCGAACTGCTCTCCAGGCAGATTCCTGTGGTGGAAAACTTCAACACAGAACTCCCCTCCTCATTGACGCAGGATTCCCTTCAGAACTCCCTTTTGCGTGATTCGATTCTCAGGGTCGATTCGGTAAAAATGGCCAATGCGACCGAATTTAGAAAAGTCTATCCGATGATCCCGCTGCCGACGGAAGTAGTGAAAAGTTACAGTCGGCTAATTTCTAAAGACAATTTGTTTTTCAACTCGGTTCGTTCAATTTGGCTCAACCTCCAGGGGTACTTTTGGGCGATATTGTTGGCAATTCCCATTGGTTTTTTGATCGGGCTGTTCCCCATTTTCAGGGGATTGTTCAGTAAGCCGGTAGATGCAATGCGGTATTTGCCGCTTACCGCACTCATTGGGGTGTTTATTGTTTGGTTCGGGATTTACGATGAAATGAAAGTGGCGTTTTTGGCTTTTGGCATCCTCGTTTTCCTTTTGCCGACAGTCATCCAGCGCATTGACGAAGTATCGGAAGTTTATTTACAGACTGCTTTTACACTTGGTGCAAATAGTTGGCAGACCATCAAGACGGTCTATTTTCCTGCCGTCATGAGCAAATTGATTGATGACATCAGGGTGCTGACCGCGGTGTCGTGGACCTACATCATTGTGGCGGAATACATCAACAAGGATGGCGGCGGCCTCGGGGCACTTATTTACATTAAACGCCGATTGCAACAAATGCCTGATATGTTTGCCATCATCTTGGTAATCGTGCTCATCGGCTTTTTGCAGGATCGCATTTTTGTCTATTTGAGCAAACGCCTTTTTCCCCACCGTTTTTATAAAACCACCCTTGCGGGAAATACGGAAGTGCGATATGGGATTTGGATGCTGCTGGCTATTTTTAGTGTCGCCATTTTTCAAAAAATACTGCTGCCGGGAGTTGGTTCCATTGCCACGGTGGCTATGATTGTTGCCATTGCAGCCATTGTATTTATTCTATATGGGGAATTTAGGGTGCAATCTGCGTTGCGGCGGGAAGGTTGATTTGATTGGTGAATTATTATTGGGGTTACGGTGCGCTGCACCATAACTGCCCCCTCACTCAAAAACTCAAACTCTCAGAAACTCAAAACTAAAAAATGTCTCCAATCATTGAACTCAAAGACGCCGGACAGAGCTACGACGGGGGCGAAAACTGGATCATCAAAAATGGAAATTTGACCATTCCAGATAAGCCTGCCCAGGGTGAGTTTGTTGTCATATTAGGTATGTCGGGGTGCGGCAAATCCACCATTTTGCGTTACATCGCTGGGCTGCAGAAACCGACAGAAGGACAGGTGCTCATACATGGAAAGCCCCTCAATGAAGCGCCCAGGGTCAGCATGGTCTTCCAGCGGTATTCCTCCCTCCCTTGGCTCAACGTGCTCGATAATGTTTCACTTGCCTTAAAATACAAAGGTGTTCCCAAAAAAGAACGGAATGACCGTGCGATGGACATTATTAAAAAAGTAGGATTGGAGGGACACGAGCAGAAATATGCACAATACCCAACCTTATCGGGCGGGCAGTTGCAGCGGGTGGCCATTGCACGGAGCATTGTCGCCAACCCGGAAATATTGTTGATGGACGAGCCGTTCGGTGCACTGGACATCAATACCCGCTTGCAAATGCAGGACTTATTGGCTGAACTCTGGTCGGATTTTCACCCTACAGTGATATTTGTGACACATGATATTTCGGAGGCGGTTTACCTTGCCGACGATATTTATATTATGAAAAGCCAACCTTCCCATTTTGTGAAACATATTGCAGTTGACCTGCCCCTGATACGTGGAAGGGAAATGAAACGGGATAAGAAATTTATCCAATTGGTTCACGAAGTGGAGGATAATATGGTCGAAGTAGGGAAGATGGGCTGATTTTTAACGCAGACCTGTCAGGTTGTTTTTTTTATATGTGTCAGGAGAAATTAATTTCTACAGACACAAATAAAAAAAACAAACTGACCTGTCTTTGACAGAGAAAATGACAAATAGATGTTT
>JAJCYI010000100.1 GCA_029263015.1 Saprospiraceae bacterium
ACGATGGACTAAACGAGTGAAAGCTGTCCTCAACATTCGAGCATTGTACATGAGCAGCAAAAAAGATAATCTATTGAAAATTATCAACGCTCAAATGGGGCACTCGATAGCTGCGTAAACGAAGATTTGGTTTGCGCCCAATGAAAAAGAAAATTTCGCTCTATTCTCTTACGTTGACAGCCATTTTCATGGCTCTCTTTTCGCAAAGTTGTAATGATAAATCTCCTGACTTGGATTTTTCTGATATAACCGGAAAAGCTGGCAACGCCGCCCAATGTGCCAACCTTTCTCAGTCAGAAAGATATGGTACTGCATTTTATGACCTTTTGACCTATGATTTTGGCTATTTCGAACCAGAGGATCATTTGCCAGCTGATATAAAGGATGTTTATATGTGGGCATACAATGGGTTGGAGACAATGATGGAAGGGTGGTCTTTTACGCAGAAAGTAAACTACCTGCAACAGAATAACTTCATTACGTCCATAGTTGCTCAAAATTTCTTGGATCTGGAAACTACCTTTGAAAACGGCTTTGTTTCCACGCCTGATTTTTCCGCAATCATTAGTAATATACAAGGGCTTACAAGTTCAAAATTAGCAGATGTAAGCCTATCGTGCACAGACAAAAGAAACATTGTAGCAATCAATAGCATCGCTGAAAATTATATTCGGTTTCTTGGTGACCGCTATGGCTCAGCAGCGGGCATGGGCAGCACACAAATTTCAGTACGAGGAGATTGTGGCTTTTGGAAAACACTTGGTTGTCTAGGGTCTTCAATGCTTGACGGCTTTTTAATAGGCTCAGGTGCATTGGCGTTTACTGTTCCGGTTGATGGAATTCAATTAGAATTGGAAGATTGGGACGTAGCGTTAAGTACAGTAATAGCGGCAATATCAACAACTGCCCCGGTTGTCATCGCAGTAGGGGCGTTTTTCGGGACAGCAATAGGATTGGTATCCGGAGTCTTAAACCTAGATGATTGCTGTCCTGGACATTTGGATTGTAGGGCTGTGATCGGAGTGGCAATCCGGTTTGATGCTGGCTGCGACCCTATCGGCAATTACAAGACCTGGGGCTTTGGAAACGATGATGTTAGTTTGAACTGGGCGAACAATGGTGGCACCCCTGCAAGTGTCTCAACGCTCACTTCAAATCCTCGTACAGCTATTACTCAAACAAATCCTAATTCACCAGTCACTACCATTATTGCTTCTGTTTGTTCTGACGGTTCAACAGATCCATCTATCCCTTTTGTCAGGAACCTTTCAAATATGGTAGGTGGTATAGTCAATGTGAACTTGCTTGGGCCAGATGAGATTTACCCCGGAGAGACCTACCTTTACAATGGTTATGGTGTCTTGTGGAACCCGAATTACACAACAAAATGGTTTGTGAGTTATAACGGGACGTTGATCAACCAGACCAAGAACGACACCTACGTACAATGGGACGAAGAAATGGAAGAAGGATGGGTAGAACTGGAAGTGACAAATACTTGTAGCGGCCAAAAAGTGGTCATCCATGTAAATGTTACCGGTGATGGGCCCATCCCGTAACGAATTAAATTTGACCTAGCAGGGGCAAAATATCTTTATCGGATTTTGTCCCTGCACATAACATTTCAAATATGAAAAAGCATCTCTTAGCTTTTGTTATTTCCTGTCTTTATATCATCTCCTGTAAAGATGAGCCTGATTTGTACCAACAATCAAAAATATATTGCAGGGAGAATATGGTTTTCAAATGTGAGCGCCCCCTTGGAGAAATCTATTTTGAAGGAAAAATCAATGGTCAGGACTTTTGCACCTCCTACCCAAAAAATGGGACAAGACTTTCAAATGCTATTGGAACAATGGCAACTACCTCAACTGAAAACCCAGTTCTTGAAGCTGGAGCTACTCGCAGTTCGTCATTTTTTTCGTTTATTATCATTCCCCCAGCCATTGATGAACTGAATGGGGCACTTGAGGATTTTGAGCCATTCGTATTTATAGAAACCCCGCATATAAAGGATAGCATTATTTACCCAGCCCACAAATACATTGACGACTTTATCAAAGAGGGAGACTTGACAATGCGCAGCGAGGATGTTGACAAATATTCCGGGTTTGATTTTAGGATTCATTGGGGTTGTGTTATGTTGCCCGGTTACGATTATTATTATAAAAAAGACCCGTACCAAATTCCGGCAGTTGGGGAAATACTCACCCCAAGTGTAGGTGACCAGAGTGACCTGACCTTCCGGGTCAGTGAGTTCCAACGGGCAGAAAGGGGCGATTCTATTTATTATGACATTACTTTTGAGATAGCCTGCGATCTATATTATGGGAGCAGTAGCAAAGCCATCAGCTATTTTGGTAGGTTGGAAGATGGTGTATATAGAACGATGGTTGCTGTTAAAAAATGACTGCTGCTTTTTAGTTTTGAAGGGGCTCGTTTTTTTTCGGGTAAACCAATCATTCAATTGTCCCATGGGTCTTTGACCATGCTGGTGTGGGCCTCATACCTGTGTCCTGTTTCTTTCCAACAAGGTCTTTGACCTGAAAAAAGGCCTGTTCCGACCTGCCGCTAAAGTGTCGGCGCAAAAACTCCCCTTCAATTGCATTGAGATCTATTGGGACATGATAGCACCCTGTAAAATAAATTTGATGTTTTCAAAATAATAAGGTTTCCCTATCTTTGCACCCCTTTTTAAAAAAGTTCTTTAAAATGGAAGTTCTAGACCATTTCTCGATCCCGGTTTCGGGATTGCGCAACGGTCTCCACCCGTATGATTTCAGCATTGGGGAAGACTTCTTCCAAGCTTTTGAGGCGTCGCCTATTCACCATGGCCAAGTCAATGTCCATCTGGATTTTGACAAACGGGAAGACATGTACGTAATAATGTTTTCCATTGATGGCAAAATCGAAGTGACATGCGACCGGTGCCTTGACCAATTTGACCTGCCTATTGAAGACCGGCAGAGCCTAATGGTTAAATTTGATGAAAAGGCCTGGGAAGATGCAGAGGTTGTGTTCATCCTCAAAGGCACTCAAACGCTGAACGTGGCAAAGTACATTTACGAGTTTATCAACCTCGCAATACCAATGACTAAAACCCACGAAGATGCTGGAGCCGATTGCAACCCTGAAATGCTTAAATACCTGGACGAAAAAGATGAAGCCCCAGTTGAGGATTCATCCAACCCGTTCCGAGATGCATTGAGGGATATGAATTTTGAAAATTGAATAACTAAGACATTAGATTTTAGACAATTAGACATTAGACTTTAGGTCTCAGGTTTCTGGGCATAATGTCTAATGTCTTAAAGTCTAAAATCTAAGAATCTAAAATCTATATAAGATGGCTAATCCAAGGACAAGATCCTCAAAACGCAGGCAACGTGCCCGCCGTACTCATTACAAGGCTGCCATTCCTACTATTGCAAAATGCGCTGTAACAGGTGAAGCCCACTTGCTGCACCGTGCCTACTACGATGATGAAGGCAACATGCGTTACAGGGGCCGCATCCTTGTGAAGGCAGACGACGACGAATAGGTGCCGATTGCGCCCCTGCCTTTAAAAAAAATAGAAGCTCCCATCGCAACTGAATGATGAGGGGCTTCTTGTGTTTCAGTGAAATTGGTGATTAGTGAATAGTAAATGGAGATTAGTGATTAGACTTTTCTTTGAGGGACTCCAGTATTCACCATTCACCATTCACCACCCTCCAACACATGAAAAAAATAATATCAACCAAAAATGCCCCCGGTGCCATTGGGCCTTATAATCAGGCAGTGGTACACAATGGGGTTTTATATGCTTCTGGGCAAATTGCTATTGACCCAACAACCGGGGAATTAGTGCAGGACAGTATTGAAGCTGAAACCCACCAAGTTTTGAAAAATGTTGGTGGCATTCTTGATGCAGCAGGATGTGGTTTTGAAGAGGTGCTGAAAGTCAGTGTATTTGTAAAAGATATGCACCAATATGCGCAGATCAATGCAGTTTATGCTCAATATTTTAAACCTGGAACAGCGCCTGCCCGTGAACTGGTGGAGGTCGCTAATTTGCCCAAATTTGTCAATATAGAAGTGTCTGTGATCGCAGCGGTTGACGGCAAACGATAAACGGTCTTGTACCAATAAACCAATGTACCATTAAACCGATAAACCCATTTCAACATGAAAAAAACCGTCCTTTCCTGCATCCAGCCCACTGGGGATATGCATTTCGGAAATTATTTCGGAGCAGTAAAAAACTGGGTCGATCTACAGGCCAATTACGATTGTTATTATGGCGTGGTGGATTACCACGCCATGACCATGCCCTATAACCCCAAAAAGCTGAAAGAAAGCACATGGGCACTTATCTTCAACCTGATGGCGGTCGGAGTGAAACCAGAGAACCTGTTCATCCAGTCGCTGGTGCCTGAGCATACAGAGCTGAGTTGGATATTCAATTGCTTTGCATCTTACGGGCAGGTGAGCAGGATGACACAGTTCAAAGATAAAAGTTCGCAAAGTGAGGAAAAGGCCGATGGTTATATTTCCACAGGCTTGTTCACCTACCCTGTTTTGCAGGCAGCAGACATTCTCATCTACCGCGCTGATTATGTGCCAGTTGGAAAGGATCAAGACCAGCACCTCGAACTGTCCCGCAACATCGCACAACGTTTTAACAACATGGTCGGGAAGGACTATTTTGTGCTGCCGGAGACTTTGCATACCGAAACACCGAGTATCCGATCCACCGCCGACCCTACTCGCAAGATGAGCAAAAGCGCTGGTGAAAAACATTACATAAATGTGTTTGCCGAGGAGGCTCGGATGCGCAAGCAAATCAAGTCGGCCGTAACCGATACGGGTGATACGGCACAAGGAGAAATGAGTGCCGGCATTGAAAACCTTTTTAGTTTATTGAAAGCTGCAGGCGGAAATGAAGCACATGTCTCCCTGATGGACGATTTCAATAAAGGCACACTGCGATATGTCGATCTAAAAGAGGCGGTTGCCGATGCCCTTGTCAATATCAGCACGCCTTTTCGGGAGAAAAAGGCCGAACTTATCTCAAATAAGAAAGAAGTAAAAAACAAAATAAAAGCCTCCTCCGCTGAAATCCGTAAACGGGCACAAGAGACAATACGGGAAGTGAAGGAATTGTCAGGGTTGGGGAATGTGAGGTTTTGAAATTGTTTCATGGCTCCACAGTTTCATTGTTGGAGCTATGGAAACGTGAGACCATGAAACTATAAATCGGTGGGTGCAATTTTGCATCCTATAGCCTATTAAGAGTGGGGGCAAAGTCACAGCAAAGCAGCTATTTTTATGAGGTGGGATGAACTTGACCAACTCCTGATTTGACTTTCCTGTAAGAAATCATATTTTTCTTTTTCAATCGTTCCCAAATCCACTAAGTGCCCAACTCCATGGAAGTACCGAACTTCCATGAAGTATATTTGCCTTCGCAATAACAAACCTTTTATCAGGTTTATGTTGTCATTGTATATGTTATTCCTGAGGCTCTAAACTTCTCTCACTGCCCATTTATGAAACAAGCTTTTTACATCGTTCTCTTTGTTTTTTCCTTCTTTCCAGACAGTATTTTTTCCCAAGTAAAAATAGAAGGCGTCCTGCGCTTGGGCGATACCACACAAGTGCTGGTATTGCAGACTCAAAATGGCGATCTGTTTGTTGGTTCGTTGCGTAGTTGGTCAGAGAAAGAACTGGCTTTCAAGTTGAAAACAGGCGACCTGCTGCATTTCAAAGTATTGGATGTGGAGTCAATGAAAGTTAAGGATGAGCGTATCTCTTCCAATCCTGTTGACCCCAATGTTGGGCAGTTTATTGTATTCACCAACGATGGAAGGGCTTTGGAAGGACAGGTGCTAAACCTGAACCAGCGGACAACAAAAATGAGGTCGACAGGCAGGAACAGGATTTATCTCGGGACAAAGGGGGTCAAGGAAATCATGTTCGACCCAGAAGGCCAATCAGGGAGATATGAAAACTCTTTTCGGTTTTATATGAAGAATGGCGAAAAACTCGATGGGCATTTATTGCATTTGAATCAAAGACAGGTCAAGTTTCAGACAAAGGGGAGCAAGCCGTTGTATTTTGCAAGATCACACATCGAGTCAATCCGCTACCTCAAATCACACCGGCCCATAAACGGGCACCGACGGGCATTGCTGCTGACTCCCACGGGGTTCAATCTTCGCAAAGGGGAAAGCGAATTCCGCAATATCGATTATATCCACAACAGCATTGGCGTGGGGCTTTCCGACCATTTTTCAGGCACATTTGGCTTGATGGGAATCGAGCCATATGTTCAGGCCAAATATTCTTACGATTTTGGCCAATTCCTTCATACGGCAGTTGGAGGTGGACTTGCCCTTGGAGGAGCTTATGGCTGGTTTGCCGCAGCCTCGGTCGGGACACCTGACTATTTCCTCAACATCGGCTACATGCGGAACAAAGGTGAACTGACTTTTGACGAAACTGATATGAGCGCTATTTTTTTTGGAGGTTCTATGCGGGTGGGTAACCGCCAGCGGTTGATCGCAGAATTCACCCACCTCACTGAACAGAAGTACTTGTTCGACGCCAATGGGTCTGGTACCAATACCTTTGCTTTTAGCTATGGTTGGTTTTCCAGAAGGGTAAGTTTGAATACTGGGTTGATGCTGGTGGAAAACTCTGATGAAGAATTTTGCTTCAGCCCCTCCTTTTCTGGGCCCTGCGGCAATGGCAGTTATTATTTCAGTGCCATTCCAATCCTTTCTACTTCCATTATGTTCGGTGATATGTACAAGAGGTAGTGATTTATGATTTATAAATGATGATTTATATAGCTGGGAAATCACTCAAAACTCATCACTTCCTTTATTAGCCAACTGCCCACAGGCGGCGTCAATATCCTTCCCTCGGCTGCGGCGCACGGTGGCAGTTACTTTACGGTCGGTGAGGTATTTGGCAAAACGGTCGATCTGGTCTTCCGGCGATTTGTGGAATGCCACCCCGTCGATGGGGTTGTACTCAATGATATTCACCCGAACGGGAAACTGCTGGCAGAGTTTTACGAGTGCGGCAGCGTCCTGCGTACTGTCGTTAAAATTTTGGAAAGCAATGTACTCGTAACTAATTCTGCCCCTTGTTTTTCTGTAAAAATAGTGGAGCGATTCCATCAAAGCTTCGAGGTTGTTCTGTTCATTGATGGGCATGATTTCATTGCGCTTGTCGTCGGTGGCGGCGTGGAGGGAGAGAGCCAGGTTGAACCTTACATTATCGTCGGCCAGTTTTTCGATCATTTTGGCGATGCCTGCCGTGCTTACGGTGATACGTCGTGGCGACATGCCGAGCCCGTCTTCGGTAGAGGTAATTTTGGCGATGCTCTCCATCATGTTTTTATAGGCCAACAAAGGTTCTCCCATTCCCATGTAAACGATGTTGGTGAGTGGGTGCCCAAAGGTCTCTTCTGATTGACGGTTCACCAAAACCACTTGGTCATAGATTTCGGCAGCATCGAGGTTGCGCACCCTTTTCATCTGCCCGGTGGCGCAGAATTTACAACTCAAACTGCACCCCACCTGACTTGACACACAGACCGTGAACCGCTTTTCCTCCGGCACAGGTATCAGCACCGATTCGATCAAATGGCCATCGTGCAATCGGAAACGGGTCTTGATGGTGCCGTCGAGGCTTCGTTGCACCTTGTCCTCGGTAATGGCGTTGATGGTGAAATGTCCACCCAACAATTGCCGGAGCGGCTTCGAGAGGTTAGTCATTTCATTAAAAGAATGGGCACTTTTTTGCCACAGCCATTCCCAAACCTGGTTGGCCCTGAATTTTTTTTCACCTTGTTCAAGAAAAAACCCGGTGAGTTCTTCCTTAGAAAGCTGACGAATGTCTTTTTTGATGGAAATTTCAGTCATAGCGCAAAGATATGGATTCATATTCCCCGAAATGAAAACCTATGCTGTATATTGGCTGGAATTAGTTCAGGGTTTTTAGTTCTTGGTTTCTGGTTTGGGGTTTGGGGTTCTTAGTCATTGGTTTTACCAAATTTAGAGAACTATCAAGTAGCCATGGAAATTTAGAGGATATAAACAACCAAGAACCAGAAACCAACAACCATTTCGATCATGGCAAATACCGTCAAACCAACCTCCGAAACTCCTGCTGCAAAAAAGGGATACGATCCTATTCAGATGCTGCGGGATTTCCTCACCGACAATCCTGAGGCTCCTGCTTATTTGAGCAATTACCTGATCAACCGCTTGGGTGACCAGATCATGTGGTACGATAAAAAGAGTGGATATTTCAAAAGGGTTTGGGAAAAGTACCGAACGATTATCATCGTTTTATCTGCTGCAATTCCATTCATGGTCGGACTCATTGGGATGAATTTTGGTGAAACACCCAACCCCACATTCGACCTTGTTATCAAATTGATAGTTGGCGCTGCAGGTGTAACCATCGCTATTCTCGAAAGCTTGAATTCGCTTTATAGAAGTCAGGAAATTTACATCGATTACCGTGTGACTGCCGAGCAACTCAAACAGGAGTTTTCCTTTTTTTTGGGAAAAAGTGGCAACTACGAAGGTCTCGGAGGTGAAAAAGCCTACTCAAAACTTATAGCGAGTACCGAGTCGATTATGGGCAGCGAGAACAACCGGTGGGCAGAAATTGCACGGCAAAATGAAAAGGCCGTTCAAGCTGACGAAATCCAAAATGCGATGCAGGAGTTTATGAAAAAATATGGCATCGATTCCCTGATTCCGCCAAAGGGGGGGAAGCCGAAGCCAGATGATGGGGAATGAGAGTCGTAGGCATGAATATTTCTTTAGGAACAGTTCAAGAATGGTAATTTATTTATGCATTGTTCCTAAATCTCTAAATCAAAATTAAACAGGGAGGTCAAATTGAAAATTGGCCTCCCTGTTTAAAAAAAGATGGCAAGCAACTACATCGCACCGCTCGACCTCGTATCCTTGCTGCGTTTCCGCCCTGGGGAATTTCGGAGGGAGCTGATCGTGTAGCGCTCGCCGAGGCAAAGGTAGGAAATGGGTTTAAATTGTTTCACTGTTTCATGGTTTCATTGTTGCATTCACGTCGAAAGCGACGCTTTTCTAAAAAGCGACGCTTTTGAAACTGGCTCACTGAACTCAACAATGGGATAGTGAAACCATGAAGCCATGAATCCGTAGAACAATGAAACAATGAAACCCCTTATTTTTCCAACAACATATTGAAACTTCCATTACATTTGCATCGTTGAGAATTTTTGCGGTATTGCTAATTCCTTTTTAAAATTTTTGTTTTTTGAAATGCGCAAGGTAATCGGCTTTAAATCAGTTAGTTGAAGTTTTTTCATACTACAAACTGTTAATTGCCCAATTCCGATATAGCGAAGTTCTTTCCCAATGAAGCGTGCAGAATGGTTTTCTAAAAAGGTCTTGCTTTACGGTCAAATTCTTTGTATTCGTTTCACCCTTAATTTTTTATAAATTTTATTTTTTCAAATTTTCAAATTTTGTAGTATGAACATTTTTGTTGCCAAGCTGGATTTAGGCATTACCAGCGAAGACATTCAAAGCGCTTTCGAAGCTTTTGGCCAAGTCTCTTCTGCCAAAGTTGTTATGGACAAATTTACCGGTGAATCACGGGGTTTCGGTTTTATCGAAATGCCAAACGATGATGAAGCCAAGCAAGCTATTTCTGAACTCAATCAGAGCGAAATGGCTGGACGCCCTATAGTTGTGAAAGACGCTGACGCTCCCAAAGACGATCGCCGTGGCGGTGGCGGAGGAGGCCGTCGGCCAAGGACCAACAGCGGTGGCGGTGGCGGTGGCGGTTACGGCGGCGGTGGCGGCAGATCAGGAGGATATGGCGGCGGCGGAGACCGATACGACCGTGGCGGTGGCGGCGGCTATGGTGGTGGCCGTTCAGGCGGCGGCGGTGGCGGATACAACCGTGGCGGTGGTGGCGGCGGCGGTGGCCGTTCAGGCGGCTATGGCGGCGGTGGAGGTGGCGGCTATGATCGTCATGAAAGAACAGAATACCTGAATGGAAGTGCTTACGACAATAATACAGGTGATAAGCCTTATACTGGTGGGTTGCTCGGCAAAGAAAATGAGGACCGCAATAACGAAAATAAGGATTAGATATCTTTCCTAAATAAATTTAAGGCATGGAAACAAGGATATTTTTGTCAGACGAGGCATTTTTTGAAGGAATAGCCGAAGCTATTGCTGAAAAAAATAACGAAGTATGACGGAAAAAGACTGTTTAGCTGACTTATAGTTAT
>JAJCYI010000101.1 GCA_029263015.1 Saprospiraceae bacterium
ACGATGGACTAAACGAGTGAAAGCTGTCCTCAACATTCGAGCATTGTACATGAGCAGCAAAAAAGATAATCTATTGAAAATTATCAACGCTCAAATGGGGCACTCGATAGCTGCGTAAACGAAGATTTGGTTTGCGCCCAACCTATTGGATTTAAATTGGGATATGAGCGGGATGGATATTTTTATTCGTGGTTGGGTGGTGTTTTGCCTGAATATAGAAGGTTGGGTATTGCGAAAGCATTAGCAGATAAGCAAGAAAATTGGGCATTAAAAAATGGATATGATTCCATCACATTCAAAACCCGAAATCGACATAAATCGATGTTGTTGTTTTCAATAAAAAACGGCTTCAATATTTTAAAAATAGAAGAAAAAGAAAATATTGGTGAATACAGAATTTGGTTGCGGAAAATGATTTAAGGGAGTGAAAAATAAATCATCAATAATAAATCATCATTCCTATCTTCCCAACACCCTGTCGATATATTTTTTAAATGCTTCCCTATTTATTTTCCGGCCTTCCCTCGATTCATCCACGGACAATTGTCCGTTTTTTTCGGTTAATATAAATTTAAAAATATAATCATTTTCCTCTTTGAGTTCTTCCTCAAAAGAACCGAATCGAAGGTCGTTCAATTGCAGGCGACCATCCTTCCTGACTATAACATTATAATAGTCTTTTGAAAACCATTTCAATATTTTTATTTCCCGACGATCTTCCAGGTGGGCAATGCGTTCGTGGTGTTTGGGCAGTACATTGATCTTTTTGATTTTTGGTTCTTTGTCAAAAAAAGAATAATAAGCGTGATAATAAGCGGAGTCACCTTCTGCCACGCCGAGCCACAGAAAATTATTTAAAATACTCGGTCCACTCATATAGCGATTGTATGCTATCCCTTCTCTGGCCATTCCCATTTCGAATATTTTATTAAATTCATTTTTATGATAAAAAGTAAACATCATATAAGCCGAACTGATGGCAATACCTGTCCAATTTACAATTTGTCTTTTATTATTATTTCGGGAAATAAAAGAAGCAATCAATACACCTAAAAGTAGCGGGATGGTATATGCCGGATCGGCCACGGAAATATTGTCCCACGAAACCCGGTAGTCTGAAAATGGCTGAAAAATTTGCGTACCAAATGTGGTAAAACAATCTAAAATAGGATGAGTTATTATAGAAAGAAAAAATAATAAAATCCACCCTTTTCTGGTAGCGGTTACCTCATTTAATTCAGCAGAAATATAAGATGACCAAAGAAACCAACCCATCGCAACTCCCCCTATAACACCGCCAATCAAAATAGTGGAGGATTGGAAAATCATATTCATTCCCAATATTAAAAGTGTGTATATACCATAAATGAAAAACAGGACAAACCCTTTATACCGTCGTCGTCGATAAGTGCCCGATCGGTAAAGCCAGCTTACCAGCCAACCCAACAAAAAAGCCATGATGATGGAAAAGACAATGGAATGCATGAACCCCCTGTGAAAAGCAAGCGCTGTTATTTCATCAGTAAAAAAACGGGCGAACACATCGAAGTCGGGCAGCAGCCCCCCAAATGCGCCCCAGACCATTGCCCGGTTGCCGATTTTTTTGCCCAAAACTGCCTCGCCGACTGCGGCGCCCAATGTGAGTTGTGTTAGGGAATCCATTTGTGCCTAGTTTGAAAAGTATTGTGTAGGGAAAACCTACCTGTTTAAAACTCTGAATACAAACGTCCTTTCCGGTATTGTTTGAAAACATGTCGGACGGTTTCGGTAAGGTTGCTGGGCAGTTTGTCCAACGGAAACCAGCCGACCCCTTTGAATTTGTGCGGTTCGCCAGTCTTGATCTTGCCCGACCATTTTGCTGCTTTAAAATAGAGGGTTATCCGCTGGCTTTTGTTTTTTGGGCGTTTATGCAGGACATGGGCCAATTGCAGGTGTTCCTCCTTCAAAATTACACCAGCTTCTTCCTCCGCCTCTCTGATCAGTGCTTGCATGGCAAATTCGGTTTCTTCAATAGTGCCGCCAACAAGGGTGAAGTTGCCTCCCCGGAGTTTTTTCTGGCGGAGCAAAAGCACGTTGCCTCGATTGTATAATATCAGTCTTACTTTTAATTGTATATCTGTCATTAGGCGAAGTTTGTGATAGTTTGCGGGCAAATATAGGCGAAATATTTTCTGACAATACAAGTTGAAATTCTTGCCGGTAGGGAAGTGGCAACCGATGACCGGTAGGTTTGGTGTAAACGGCTGTGTTTCAATAAAATCACCAATAATTAGGAAAGCCCAATTTTCCAACTTACTTTTGCAGCCGTTTTTGACAGAGCCTTGTAACGAAGCTTTTCGGCAAGGTTTTTTTTGGGTCGAGGGAAAATTAAAATGAGCGGATTGTTGGGTTTAAATACTTGATTTTCAGATTGATAGATTTTTAGTTTGCCTTTTGCCTACTTATCAGAACTTTGTTCTGAAATATATTGCAAGCAGCTAATATGGTCTTTTTTCCGCGACCCTTTGTCAAAAAAATAAGCCAAAACTATCTTCCTGATAGCTATTGGAAATATTTTTTTTGCCTCGTTTTTTGGAAAATATTCATTTCCCAGCTCCACAAAATATTTCAAGATAAAGTCTATTTATCAATATAGATGACAGATCAAGTGACTTTCGAGAGCCTCGGATTATCTGAAGATATTCTAGCGGGCCTCACCAAAAAAGGTTTTGTGGAACCTACTCCTGTTCAAGCACAGACCATCCCACTCTTACTTTCTGGAGAAAAAGACATCATCGGGCAGGCACAGACCGGTACCGGTAAAACGGCGGCTTTTGGCTTGCCAATTTTGGAACGAATTACTCCCGGTTTAAGGAAAGTACAAGCCATTGTAGTTGTTCCAACAAGAGAATTGGCCAGCCAGGTAGCCGCAGAATTGGAAAGCCTGAAAGCCAAAAGGGATATTCGCATTTTGCCTGTTTATGGCGGGCAAGGAATGGATATCCAACTGAGACAGTTGAGATCAGGTGTGGACATTGTGGTCGCTACCCCAGGCCGTGCGATCGACCACCTGAATAGAAAAACCCTGAAACTCAGTGCTGTGCAGTTCGTGGTACTCGACGAGGCAGATGAAATGCTGCAAATGGGTTTTATTGAAGATATTGAAGAAATACTTTCTCACTGCCAAGAAGATCGGCGGATGTTGCTTTTTTCTGCGACCATGCCTTCTCCCATAAAAAAATTGGCCGAAAAATTCATGGGTGATTACGATATTGTAAAGGTCAAGTCCCAACACGAATCCGCCGAAAATGTGGAGCAGGTATATTACAGTGTGTACGACCGCGATAAGCTGCGCGCATTGCGCCGCTTGATTGACATCGAGCCAGAGTTTTATGCACTTGTTTTTTGCCGTACCCGTGCAGGGTCCGATCGTTTGGCCGAAAAACTGAACGGGGCAGGATTTGATGTGGAAGCTTTGCACGGAGATGTATCCCAGGCACAACGGGAGCGCATTCTCGCCAAATTCAAAAAAGGGCACGCCAATATCCTCATTGCTACAGATGTGGCTGCCAGGGGTATTGACATCAATGACCTGACGCACGTCATCAATTTCGACCTGCCGGATAGCTCAGAGCAATATGTCCACCGTATCGGGCGGACAGGCCGGGCAGGTAAGACAGGAAAAGCCATTTCTTTTGTCGCACCAAAAGATCGGCATAAAATCCGCCAAATTCAAAGGCTTACCAAAGCCCCAATTGAAAAGGCAACTTTCCCTCATGGCGATCAGATACTTGAGTTGAAAAAGAAAGCCACGGTTGCAAGGGTGGTCGATTCTATAGAGGAGGAGATTCCACAGGAATTTTACGATCTCGCTGAGGAGTTATTGGCTTCTGGCACACCCAAACAAATGCTGGCAGCTATCTTGAGAATGCAATTTGGTAACAAGTTGAAACTCACGTCTTATCCTGAAATCATTGACCCAGACGTAAGAGGTCATGGCGGCGGCGGCGGTCGTAGCAGTTATAGAGGCAGCGGCAGCAGTGAAAGAAGTGGCAGGCGCAGGTCGGATAGGAGGAGGTCATCTTCTAGACCGGATAGGGAGGGGGACAGGCAGCGGTTCAAGCAAAAATTTAGCAAAAGAGGCAGTGAAGAAAGCGCTGGGAAACCGGATCGCCCAAGACGCAAATTCAGCAAGAAAAAGGCGAACGTGAAAGCATTTGCTTAAACGCTCTTTTTGAAATTATTTTTGAATATAAAAAGGTGGTCCGGGTAATTCTGGGCCACCTTTTTTTTATCTAACGATTCAACCTGCTAATTCCACGGTTCACCCAAAAATTATAAAACAGCAATCTGCCTAAACGCATCTTTGTTCTAAATTTTTATTTGACCATTGTTACTAAAAGGTTTACGTTTAGATGATATTTATAGGCGCTGGCGTAGGTCGGCGCTTTTTTATTTGGGGCAGAAGCGACGCTTTTCTAAAAAGCATTGCTTCTCAGGTGAGTGCATTTCAAAATGTCGGTGGAAATGTAGTAGTGCGGATTTCCCAATCCGCACCGCTATAGCCGGATTCGGAAATCCGGCCTACCTTCCAACCGACATTTTGAAATGCATCCTCTCAGACAATCAATTTCTACCTACCGCGCCATTTCCTTTACCCCCGCGCCATACAACCTCACATAATAATCATCAGCCATTCGGTCGGCATCGAAAAAAGGCACAACTTCTTTGATGCTATTTTTTACAATGGCGACCCAGCGTTTGTGGTTGTCATAGTAGGTGGGCAGGATTTCATGTTCCAGCATATCCATGATGTTCTTGCGGTCAAATTCGTCCTGGATTTCATTGGGCTGGCTTTGGTCTGCTTCCGGTACCACAAAACAATTATGGCCGTGGCTGGCAAATTCGGGAATCCATCCATCCATGGTGGACAGGTTGACGGAGCCGTTCATGGCAGCAGTCATACCGCTGGTGCCAGATGCTTCACGTGGGACCCGTGGGTTGTTCAGCCAAATATCGCTGCCCTGTTTGAGTGCTTTGGAAAGAGCGAGTTCATAACCTGTGAGCACGACCACATTCGGATATTTATGTGAAATATTGATAAGTTGGTTGAATGTACCTGTTGCCTGGTGATCCATCGGATAAGGCTTGCCAGCCCAAATAATCTGGACTGCCCGGCCAGCATTTTCCACCATTTTTTCAAATCGTCCCCAATCTCTGGTGATGAGGTCGGCACGCTTGTACCCAGCGTACCTTCTCGCCCACACGATGGTCAGCACATTGGGATCGAAGATTTTACCAGTTTGATCGGCGACTATTTTGAAGGCTTCCCTTTTGAGTTCCAGTTTTCTTTCCCACAGGCTTTTATCATCGTTTGTATTGACAGCAGCATCCAGTTCTGGGTCGTGCCAATAGGCATGGTTCTGTGAATTGGTAATGTGGGTGATCGGACTAATGTCATTGTGTTTCCCCCACATTTTCCGAGACACTTCGCCGTGCATTTTGGAAACACCGTTGGCCATGCGGGATAGGCGGAGGGCAGCTAGCGATTGGTTGAAAATCCGGTCGTTGATATTGGTGATTTGGCGTATGGTTTTAATATCCAGGTTGCCGAAAAAGCCCATTTTTTCCAAAAGATGAATGTCGTGTTTTTCATTGCCCGCCTCCACAGGGGTATGGGTTGTGAAAACAATACGTTGGCGAACTTCATCCAGCACACCTAATTTGTCATAAAGGTGGAAAGCGGCCGGGAGGGCATGTGCTTCGTTGAGGTGATAGACATCTGGGTTGAAACTTAAAAGGTCGAGTAATTTTGCGCCACCTAACCCCAACAGCATGTACTGGGCAATCTTGGCTTCTAGGTTATTGGAATACAACTGGTGACAAATAGTCTGTGCCAGGTAATCGTTTTCAGGGTGCATGGTTGATAGCAAAAAGATAGGAGCAGTTCCGAAAACATCGGGAGGCAGGTGCCAGACCTTCACTTTGATAGGGTGGTCATTTACGTTGAGGTCGAAAACAATGCCGGTGTCTTCCAAAAAATTATAATGCCTTTCTTGGAAAAGCACATCCATCTCGCCATTCCCTTTTCTTGTTTGGTCATAATAGCCGTATTTCCAAAGGATGCCGATGCCGATGAGGTTTTGTTTAAGGGCAAAGGCACTTCTCATGTGCGAACCGGCGAGATAGCCAAGACCGCCAGAATAAATTTTGAGGGCCTGGTCGATTCCAAATTCCATAGAGAAGTAGGCAACCTTCTGTTTGTATTTGGGATTTGGTTCATAGGGCAAAGCGTATGTTTCGAAATCTGTCATATTGTAGTTGTGTTTATACAAAATAAAATCCCGGCAAGCTTGAGATTGCTTTGCCAGGATTATCCTTGTCCGTAAATGGCTTCACTTGTTAGGAGACCTGTTTGGGCGGGTAAAATTAACTTTTTTGGAAAATTGTACATAAATTTTCTAAAAAAATTGCGCTTGCTGTCATCATTTCCAGTCAACAGTATTGTCAAATCCCTTGATAATCAGGCTACTATTGCTGCTGCTTCCACCCATATTTCCTGTCATCTCAATTTTTTCACCTACTTCCTTCTGGGTTTTGATATTAAATTTTGGGTGATTGAATTTACCGTGCTGTAAATTCACTTCAACTGCAAACTGTGCGGCGTCATCAATATCCATTTCAAGATTGGCATATTTCCCCTCCAGAAAGATATTGTTGAAACTGGCTGCGACATAGTCCAAATTTATATTGTCATCAAATGATTGTTTGATGCTAAATTCAGAAGTCAACTTTTCAACTTTATAGTCGGAGTATTTGGAATTGATGGCAGAAAGAGTTGCTGCTTCTTTTATCTCTACCTTGTCATCGAACGACAGCTCGAAACGCATACTACCGATCTTGTCTATTTTATACTTTGAATATTTGCTGTTTGCTAGATTGAAATCAACACCAGATGCAGCGGTTAGACTACCATCGAATATTGTTGCTTGGGCATTCCTGAAAGAACCGAATTCAAATTCAGAATATTTATCTGAAATATCCAAGTCGCCAGTCACGTCACCGACTTCCCATTTATCATCGAACGAAGTGAGTTTTAGTTTGCCAACCACATCACCTATTTCAATTTCAGAATATTTGCTGTTTACCTCAGCGCTTGTGATGTCGCCAATGGCTATGTCCGAGTCGAAAAGGTTCATTTTGGTTTCACCAGCTTCGTGCAATTTGGCTTTACTGTATTTCAAGTTTAGCTCGAGGTTTTTGCAACCGCCTGTGGAGCTGAGTTCTCCACTGAAAAGCTGGACTGCCAAGTTGCTAGTTAATTCAGTTTCAACTTGGATATTGCCATATTTGTTTTCCAATTTCAAATCCCGCAAATCGGGAACCAACAAAGTAGCAGATAATTTTAATTCTTTTATGCCTTTTACTTTGGTTCCGTCTTTAAATTTTATGGTAGTTGTATTGTTGTTCGTATTCCAGGAATCCACTTTAAAGGCAGTTTGCAGGTTAAGTTTTTCTCCAGCTTCACCAGTTTGGATTTCGAAATGGTCAAAAACAATATCGAGGCTTGCCCTATCCTTTGCTTTTGCCGAAATGGTAGCGGTAATATAAACCTTATTATCTGGTGATTTTTGCACCAATATTGATCCATGTGAATGAATTAAGGCAACTACCTTTTTATTACTAAATTCTTTTTTTATTGTTTTGCTGTCACTGATTTGCCCAGTGGCAATTTGTGTCATCAACAAAAAAGATAGGATAAAAAATAAATTAAATGGATTTTTCCAATTCTTCATGATATTTCTGTTTTTCTATTTGTCTGTTTAAATTTTCCAGAATTCTTATTTTTAATTCATAATTTCGAATTAATGTTTCTATCGCACGGTCATTTTCCGGAAAGGTAAAAATGTCGTTTTTTGTCTGTTCAACATTTATATCCAACATTTTAAGATCGTTAAATACATCTTGATAAAGTAATTTATCAATTTCCTCCAGCCTGATTTCTTTTTCTTTCTGTGAAATAAGTTGTTGGAAATAATTTTCTTTTTCTGCCAATTCAGGTAAGATGTCAGATAGCAAAACTGGCCGTTGTTCAGGTTTGAAAAACCAAAGCCCCCAGCCAACCAAAGCCAAAATGGTAGCGGCGATGCTCAAGCGTTTCCATATGTGAATAGGAACGGTAGTTTTGGGAAGGGGAAGATTTGTGTCCACCTTCTTCATTTTATGGGAAATAGAATTCCATAACTTTTCTTCTGGGATATTTTCCACTTTATTCAACCCTTCCCGGTTTTCCTGTATATATTTATCTAATTGATCCATAATTTAATTGAGCATTTTTTTGAGCAATCTTTTAGCCCTTTTATATTGTGTTTTAGAAGTAGATTCTGAAATGTCCAACAATTGGGCAACTTCTTTATGCTGGTATCCTTCCAGCATATAAAGATTGAAAACAAGCCGACAGCCACCTGGCAAATCTTTAATAGCTTCATGGATGCGGCGTATGTCAAACTCCCATGCTTGTTCATCTATTTCGCTTTCATCAGCTACTGTTGTTTTTTCATTTATTTCTTCAAAAAACAATTTCTTTTTGTTTCTGATGAAATTAAGTGAAGTATTGATAGCCACGCGTTTTATCCAGGCTCCCAAAGTCGATTCACCACGGAATGAATCCAGCCGTTGAAAAACTTTAATGAAAATTTCTTGCGTGACATCTTCGGCATCTTCCTTATTTCCCAACATCCTGATAGCTGTGTGGAACATGGCACCTACATACCGTTTGTAAATGGTGTAATGAGCCTGTTGGTCACCTTCCAGGGCGCGATCCACAAGTGTTTTATCATCTGTTGAATACGCAGGTTTCAAGATGGTATCGGATGTCGTTTCGATTAGCAAATTAAAGTGCTTTTCAATATTTTCGAGTTAAGGATGCAATCTGGCTGAAAAAGTTGGAATGTCAACGGTTTTTCTTTTTTGAAATAAATAAAACTTGATGTACCTTGATCTTTCACTATTCAAAACGCTATAGCTATGCAAAAAAAATGGACTTATTGGTTTGAGATACCGGCTTCAGATTTCGACCGCGCAAAAGCGTTTTACGAAAATATTTTCGACATGGAAATTGCACAGATTTTTGATGCTGGTGCTTTTAAAATGGGAATTTTCCCAGGTGGTGACGAAGTTGGATGTGCCATTTGTTGGGGTGGGCATTACAAACCATCTTCGTCCGGCATCGTTGTTTATTTTGATGGAAACCCAAATCTGCAAGCCATTGAAAACAGGGTAGAAGAGGCAGGGGGCAAAATCATTCAACCGAAAAAAATGATTTCTCCAGAACAGGGTTATATGGGGTTGTTCGAGGACAGTGAAGGCAATCGGTTTGGCGTGAGAAGCAAAGAATAATTGATTCATAATTTCGTCAGCCGGAAATCTAATGTACCAAATCCCTTTCCTTCAAAATGTTTGATTTCTATATGGTGTGAACCTCCCAGGTCAACTTCTATTGCCCGATTACTTATTGTTGAAGATGCACTATTTTTTGGATTTCGCTCTTTTTACAATTCACGGCTATATTTCAACAACTCAGCATAAAGTCCTCTTTTGTTTGATTGTTTTCCCCGTCCTTTGCACAGTTGTAATGGGTGTATTTCAAAATGTCGGTGGAAACGTAGCGCGGATTTCCCAATCCGCCCTGTTTACAGCCGGATTGGGAAATCCGGCCTACCTTCTTACCGACATTTTGAAATGCACCCGTTGTAATCTGCCTTAAGTTTTAAAGTCACTAATGAATTCAGCAAAAGACATATTGGGTTTCAATGATAAATGGTTTATGTTGATCGGGATACCGGTGGTTGCCCTTTTGATAAATGCCATGATTTTTACGGAGCAACTGGTGAAGGATCCCTCCTTGTTTCTTGGAAGATGTTTTACGGTAGGGATTATCTACACCGCTGTCTATTGGATCATTTACAGGCAGGTATTGATTTTTTCCAGAAAAAGATTTCCTTTAAGCAAGCATTATGGTTATCGGTTGGTGGTGCAGATTGCAGTGGTTCTCGCTATCTTTTTTGTTCTTAAAGCCATTCTTGACCCAATCCTGCACCCCATTGCAGGGGAATATATTGGCGACTTGGATATCCATAATGTAAGCATGACTATTGGATCGTTGACCGTTACTTTTTTGGTGTTGGGGGTGTACGAAACGGCAGGATTTTATTTTCAGCTTCAAAAGTCTATGCTGGAAAAGGAACGGTTGATAAAAGAAAACATGCAGAGCCAGCTAGAAAGCCTGAAAAATCAGGTAAACCCTCATTTCTTTTTTAACTCCCTTAATACGCTGGCTTACCTCATCCCTGAAGATTCAATCAAAGCTGAAAATTTTGTCCAAAAGCTTTCCAAAGCATACCGTTATATTTTGGAAATTAGAGAGCAGGAGCTTATGCCGTTAGAGGAAGAATTGAATTTCTTGGACTCATTCGCCTGCCTTCTGAAAGAACGATTCGGTGAAAGCCTGAACATTAAAATTGATGTACGGCCCGAATTTATGCAAATGAAAATTGTCCCGCTTTCGCTCCAGATGTTATTTGAAAATGCGATCAAACACAATGTTATTTCGTCAAATAAGCCGTTGACTATTGAGGTGAAGGCAGAGGATAGTGGACAATTGGTTGTTACAAACAACCTACAACCTAAAAATCAGGTGATGAACTCCACTAAAGTGGGTTTGGAAAATATCAAAAACAGGTACCGGTTAATCTCTGACCGGGAGATAGAAGTAATCGCTTCACAAGACTATTATATCGTCGTTTTACCCTTGATAAAAAATGAAGACCCTCATCATTGAAGACGAACAGCCTGCTGCCAAACGATTGGCAAAATTGCTGGCCGAACATTGTCCTTCCTGCGAGATTATAGCTTTCATCGATAGTGTGGAAGCGGCCTCCAAATGGCTGAAGGCCAACCCATCTCCCGACCTTATCTTTATGGATATCCAATTGGCAGATGGATTGAGCTTTGATATTTTTTCAAAAACGGATGTGACTGCTCCGGTCATATTCACAACGGCTTTTGACCAATATACGCTACGCGCTTTCAAAGTGAACAGCATAGATTATCTATTGAAGCCTATTGACCCGGAAGAACTAAAAACGGCTATTGACAAATACTACCGATTAAATCGACAGCACGAAACATTTGACCGGAGCGGAATTGAAAGGATGCTGGAATCGGTGCTCAAACAGCAAGGGTACAAGGAACGGTTTTTGGTCAAATCAGGCCAGCACTTGAATTATGTACCCGTTAAAGAAGTTGCCTATTTTTTTTCTGAAGATGGAATTGCCTTTGCACAATGTGTCAGCGGGAAAAAACACATCATCGAATACACACTCGACCAATTGGAGGACATGTTGAACCCTGTCGATTTTTTCCGTATCAATCGGCAGGTTATCGTTAGGCCCGAAGCGATCCAGAAAATATCTACGTGGTTCAATAGCCGCCTTAAGCTAAACCTCTCACCTTTGAATGAGCTGAATCTTATCGTGAGCCGTGACCGGGTTTCCGATTTTAAAAAGTGGTTGGATAAATGAATATCAGCCTGATGTTTCCTGTTCTTTTTTTAGGCAGGAACAAATGGCATTTTATTTTTAAGCATAAATTTGACTCTATCCTAATTCTTATATAACTTTGAGGCCGCTCTTTTGTATTCGTTTTTTTTTAAATTCATTATTATTTTGCAGGATTAGCCCAACTTTGCACAAAGACACTTTTTGTCTTGCATTTTTATTTAACCAAATAGATTGATCCCCTGATGAGAACAAATAAAAAAACTCCCAGTACAGACGAAATCATTGCTTTCGTCATTTTTATCCTTTGTTGTGTCATATCGTTTTTCAGGCACCCCAACGTTGAAGAACTACCGTTCACCTTTCTTAATTAGTGATCGGCTTCCATCATATCATCTCCAACTTTACGATTACCATAATTTATGGTATTGTAATTTAGCAACATGTGATTTCGCATCTGGCTGTTGACCAGCCCAATAGCCAATACAATATTTTATATACAAAACATTGTTTTATTGAAATTACGCCGTGGAGGGTATGGCCTTGGGAGTTTCCAAGCTTAACTTTGTATTCAAATTTTGTATATGAGAAATACCTCGATTTTGCCAAATGAACTGTGATTTCTCATCTTTTTTTTGATAAACGGTTGCTGCATCCAGCACATATTATCCTTTAAACCGTCAAGAAAATATGGCCTTAAGACTTGTTTTTTTCAAGTCCTTAATGCTACTTTGTCACTTGGGTTATTGTTTCATTAAATCATTGTTTGCCATCTCCGGAGGCACTTTTGGCAAGTGTCGAATTTATTTTCCTCCAGATGACAAATCCTCTTTTCTGTTCTTGGTTTTCATTGTGGCAATGTAGTATTAGTTAGGTCTCATCTACGGAACACTATTCAGATATAACATTATGCCCATATTGGGCTAAAGGCAAAATGCGCCAACCAGATGGTTTCATCCTGTCCCCTTTTGGGAATGGATCGGCCTTTTGGTCTTGGTCGTTTTATTTTATGAAATAAGTCTTGAGGTGGGGGTTTATACCTTAAGGCTTAATCAAAGAGCAGTTTTTGGGATGGCCTCTTTTCACGTGTGGAAAGGGGCTCCTTTTTTTGTTCCTGTGTGTTGAATGAATTTGGAAGATCACGTGCCGAACAATACTTTTGGTGTTTTAATTTGCCAGCTTATTATTTGACCGATACAAAACAGTTGCCGATGAGGGATGCCGCAGGAAAAATTGGATTCGAAGTGCCTTTGCTGCTTGTGGTCCTTATTATCGTTTTCATTACGGCCCCAACAGGTCATTTCCCGATAGGAGATGATTGGCAATATGCCTACCCAGTAATGACTTGGGTAGAAAATGGGCAGATGGAATTCAACGGCATTTTTGCTCCCAACATTCTACTGCAAGTTGCATGGGGGTATTTGTTTTGCAAAATTGGAGGAGGCTTTGATTTTACCTGGTTGCGACTTTCCACTTTAGTGATGGGTTTCGTGGCAGTGCTTTATTTTTATAAAATAATGCGGCAGTCGGATGTGCAAAAAAAAATGGCTTTGTTCGTTGCACTTTCGCTGGCCTTCAACCCCTTGTTTTACTACCTGTCCTTTACTTTTTTTACTGATATTCCGTTTCTTGCCTTGTGTTTGATGAGCATCTATTTTTTCCGAAAGCACCTTTCCTCGCACCAAGGTAAATTCATGGTATTTGCTGTGTTATGTGCGGTGGGTAGTTTTTATATCCGCCAACCTGGACTTCTTTTGCTGCCATCGTTCGCATTGTTCTTTCTTGTAAAAAACCGTTTTTCCAAACAAGCTATTCTAACTTCACTCATATTGATTTTACTTGCTGTGATGGTGTATATCAGTCTTGAAAAATGGGTGAAGCCAGCTCTTGGGATCAGCGATAATTTTGTGCCGGTGGGCAGCAAATTTTATGAAGCCTTGATTGAACAGCCCATTTCCACAGTTTTTGAATGGATAAAAAAGGGTGTCAAAACATGGGTCTATTTGGGGTTTTTTAGTTTGCCTTTGCTTCCTTTTTTTTGGAGGAAGGTCGTTGAAGCGGGGCTGACAAGGAAGGGGGTTTTAGTGGCTACCTTTTTTCTGAACGGCATCCTATTATTATTGCTATGGAAAATAGGAAAGACCTTTCCCTTCGGTGGGAATATCATGTTCAATTTTGGATTGGGGTCGGAGCTTTTGGCAGATGTTTACACCCTCGGTTTGCAGAATACGCCCCATCTCCCTGAATGGGTCATGCTACTTGTCCAATACATCAGCCAACTCGCAACTACTTTTCTTTTCTTGTTTGTTTTCAAAAATTTCAAGGAATTGAAGAAAGATCAAAAACAGTTCTTTTGGTTTCTGCTCAGCCTAAATTTGATGTACCTGCCACTCATGTCGATCACCAGTTTCTTTGATCGGTATTTGCTGCTTCCGGCTGCTTCCTTTTTTATGATCCTGAGTTTTTATTTTACTGGCAATCTTAGGATCCAACCAAGTTTGAAGTGGTTGCCATTTGTGATTGTCACTGGTTTCAGTATTTTAGCGACAACAGATTCAATGAGGTGGAACAAGGCCAAAAACAAAGCCTTTTTGTTCCTTTCGGAAAACGGCGTCCCCATTACTGAGATGGATGCGGGTTATGAGTATAATGGTTTTTACAATTATCATTTCCCAAAAGTGGAAAAACAGGATCGATCCTTTTGGTGGGTGACCGACGACCGCTATATGATTACATTCGGACCGGTGCCTGGTTATCGGCAAATAGCATCTTTCCCATATTATCGTTGTCTCTACCTCAAGGAAGATGCTATCCTCGTTTTGGAAAGAAAGGACAATCGATAATGTCATAATTATTATTTGAACGATCCTTAATTGTTCGATTCTGAACAATATCCGTTCATGGGCGCACAATTGTTTTAACAAAAATAATTTTATTAAATTTGTAATATTCTATTAATGAACAATTTAAGGCTACTGGCATAACCGTTGCAAAACCCCAAACTGGTGTTGCCAAAGTAAATTCATTTAAGGCACTGCTCACAAGCAAAAACACGAAAAACAAACCATAGATAATGGATAAAAAAATTGAAAAAAAAGGTTGGACTTGGCAGAAGATAGCACTGTATGCAGTAGGGATTGCAGCCGCTGTATTTCTTTTATCTTCTATTTGGAAGGATGCTGGCACATCCAAGTTGAATGTTGAAACGGAAAGACTGCTCGTAGATACAATCCGCCAAGGGGTTTTCCAGGAGTTCATTCCAGTGACCGGGATCGTACAGCCAATCAAGACCGTTTTTCTTGATGCAATAGAAGGGGGCCGCGTAGAAGAAAAATATGTGGAAGATGGCGCCATGATGAAAAAAGGCCAAGCTGTGCTCCGTCTTTCCAACCCCGACCTACAACTCAACTATCTAAACCAAGAAGCAAATACCGTTGCCCAGATCAACCAGATCAGGAATACCACCTTGATGATGGAACAACAGAGCCTCACCCTCCGTGAACAGGCCCTAGATGTTGAATACCAGATCGACCTGTTTTCAAAAAGGAATGTTCGCAATCAGGAACTTTACCAAGCCAAGGCAGTTGCCAGGGTGGACTACGAGGAAACAACCGACCAGTTGGAACACCTTTTCCGACGAAAGAAAATGCTTGCCATGACCATCAAAAAGGACAGCATGTTTCATGCCCTGCAACAAGACCAAATGAATAACTCAGTTGACCTGATGAAACGTAATTTGACAATTGCCCGTCAAAGCCTCGACAATCTTGTAGTGAAATCACCAATAGATGGTCAGCTTTCTGGCCTGAACACCGAACTGGGGGAACTTATCAACCAGGGCGAAAGCATCGCCCAGGTTGATGACCTCCGGAATTTCAAAATCCGGGCACGAATAGATGAATATTACATCAGCCGGATTTTCATCGATCAATTGGGGTCTTTTCAATTTGATGGCAAAACCTACAGTCTGAGGATCAAGAAAATTTACCCACAAGTTACCAATGGCTCTTTTGAAGCTGATCTTGTATTTACCGGATCGCCTCCTTTAAATATTAAAAGAGGCCAATCGGTTTCAATTAAACTGGAGCTGAGTGCGGAAGAAAAAGGCCTCTTATTGGCACGGGGAAGTTTTTATCAGAAAACAGGTGGTAATTGGATTTACATCATAGAATCTGGCTCAAATGTGGCCCGGAAGCATAATATCAAAGTGGGGCGTCAAAACCCCAATTATTATGAAGTGTTGGATGGCCTAGGCCCCGGCGATGTGGTCATCGTATCCAGCTATGACAACTTCGGAGATAAAGATGAATTAATTTTAAAATAAAATCGGTGGACGGTGAACGGCAGACGATGGACGGGATTCCCCGTCTGCCGTCAACCGTCAACCGTCTGTCGTCAACCGTTAAAAATGATCCGCACTAACAATTTAGTCAAAGTCTATCGGACCGAAGAAGTAGAAACCACCGCCCTCAATGAGATCAGTATTGAAATCAAACAGGGAGAGTTCGTTTCCATCATGGGGCCATCTGGTTGTGGAAAATCTACCATGCTCAACCTGCTCGGTATGATCGATAGCCCATCAAAAGGTGAATATTATTTCATGGATGAAGAGGTAGGCAATTTGCCTGAACGCAAACGTTCCAATGTGCGGAAGCACAACCTTGGGTTTGTTTTCCAGAGCTTTAATTTGATAGATGAACTCACTGTCTTTGAAAATGTGGAACTGCCCATGCTCTATACCAAAGTGCCTGGATCTGAGCGCAAAAAACGGGTGGAAGAACTCTTGGAACGCATGAATATGATGCACCGCCGCAACCACTTTCCGCAGCAACTCTCTGGAGGGCAACAACAACGGGTAGCCGTGGCACGGGCCATCGTCAACAGCCCAAAACTGATCCTTGCGGATGAGCCTACTGGAAATCTCGATTCCACCAATGGCGACGATGTAATGAAAACCCTTGCCCAACTCAACCAGGAAGGCACGACCATCGTCATGGTAACGCACTCCCCCTATTGTGCTGAATTCGGCAATCGGATCATCCGTTTGTTGGATGGCCAGGTGGTGACTGAGAATATCGTACAGCAGTACCTTTGATAGTTTCTGAGTTTTTGAGTTTTTGAGTAGCAACGTGAACTCACTGACTCAGAAACTCAAACTCTCAGAAACTGATTATCAATCAGCGCTGGTCGTTGTGACATCTCGTGGTAGCAGATCACATCTTCACAGAAATAGTGGGCGACCATGCTTTTCCGCGTTGCATTGGATTGGGTAATGGGCATGCCGCCGTGCAGCAGATTGGCATGCCAGACAAGGACATCGCCTTTTTCTGCATAGAAATATTCTTTTGATAATCCGCAGTCGGATACCACCTCTTCTATCTTATCTTCATAGCGCTTGTTGCTTTCTTTACCGATAAAAAACCTGGAATTGCCAGCATCATAATCCTGTGTTGTGACATACGGTAGGCGATGGCTCCCAGGAAAATAAAACACTGCACCGTTTCCCTCGTGTATTTTTTCCAATGCCGTCCAACATGCAATTAAATAACCAGGTGGCTGGGTAGTCATGTGGATGCTGTCGGAATGAGTGCGCTGCTCGCTGCCTTCGAGGAAATTGATGGTCTGGAAAGGAATGACCTTTCTCCCCATGATAAAATTGAGCAGCTTTAATAGGCGCTGGTTTTTGAAAATGCCCTGGTCGATTTTCTCAGAAAAACGATGGGCATCCATGATTTTTCTTCCTGTATAATTAAAACCGGTTTTTTGTTCGGCCAGCAAACGATCTACTTCTTCATTGATTCCTTCGACTTCATTTTCATCATAAAATCCTTTTAACACTAGGTAACCCTTTTCAATAAAATGGATGATCTGCCCTTGTTCTTCTTGTGTAAATTTTTGAAAATCAGCATTTTGAGATAATGTGCCGATAA
The DNA here is from genome assembly GCA_029263015.1 of Saprospiraceae bacterium. GTDB lineage: Bacteria > Bacteroidota > Bacteroidia > Chitinophagales > Saprospiraceae > UBA6168. The sequence goes on from JAJCYI010000101.1 coordinate 17,468, forward strand.
CTCCTGGCGTGTCCAACCAAAGCATATCCGCAGCCAATGAGTAACCAAAATCCTTGCTCCCGATCGGGGCATAAATACTTTTTTTGAGTCCAAATTTTTTATAGAGTTTTTTATTGTGTTGGAGTTTCTTGGCGTTCAACAAATTGTTGATGACGTAAGAAGCTTTCAGTCCCCGTAGAAAACCAGTTTGCTTTTTGAAAATATCCCTAAGTGAAATCATATTTGGAAATGAGTGTCGGACTCTTTTAGTTTTGTTGTGGTAAAAATAGGGAATAGTTAAATAGTGATAGGTAGAATAGTGAATAGTGCGCAGTGATTTGTTGAATGGAAGTGAGGTTATGTATTCTGCCTACTATTTTATTTTTGATCTGTTCCTATAGACACCCGCTGCCCCCTAATCACTAATTAACCAATCACTAACCTGCTAAATCACTAAATGAAAGTTACAGATTACTTTGAGAATGCAAATGAGCAGACGCTGGTTTCGTTTGAAGTGTTGCCGCCGCTGAAAGGCGGGAGTATGCAAGCCATCATTGATACACTCGACCCATTAATGGAATTCAAGCCTCCTTTTATTGATGTCACTTACCACCGGGAGGATTTTGTTTACAAGAAAATGCCGAGCGGGTATTACGAAAAAATAGCCATTCGGAAGCGACCGGGCACGGTAGGTATCTGTGCGGCCATCATGCATAGGTATGGAGTGGATGCAGTACCTCACCTGATCTGTGGCGGCTTCTCCAAAGAAGAAACGGAAAATGCCCTGATTGACCTTAACTTCTTGAATGTCAGCAATGTACTGGCGTTGCGTGGTGACGCTCGCAGCTTTGATGGCAAGTTTGTACCAGAACCCGACGGGCACGAATACGCACTTGATCTGGTGAAACAATTGGCTGATATCAACGAAGGGAAATACCTCGATTCTAATATCGAAAACGGCACGAAAACCGATTTTTGCATTGGCATTGCAGGCTACCCGGAAAAACATTTTGAGGCGCCTAACTTGGCAGCCGATTTGGAATTTACCAAAAAGAAAGTGGAGGCAGGGGCGAGCTACATTGTCACCCAGATGTTTTTTGACAACAAGCATTATTTTAAATATGTGGAGGAGTGCCGAAAAGCAGGCATCAACATCCCGATTGTGCCAGGATTGAAACCCCTCACAAAAAAACACCAACTCAGCTCCATCCCCCGTAATTTTTACATCGACCTGCCTGATGACTTGGCTGTTGAAATGCTCAAGGCCAAAACGGCTGAGGCCCGCACCCAAGTAGGTATTGAATGGAGTATCATGCAGTCAAAAGAGTTGAAAGAAAATGGAGCACCTTGTTTGCATTTCTATACAATGGGCGATGCGGAGGTTATCAGGAAAATTGCGGAGGCGGTTTTCTGAACCACGGGGAACACAGGGAGCACGGAGGAATAAACACAGGGAACACAGAGAGCACGGGGGAGTTCCTGTCATTTTTAGTGTTTTTATTTGCTGAAACCAATAATATTAACTCAAAAAAAAACCATGAAAAAACCAACAAGAGAACATGATATGTCCAAGATCAATCAGATTACTGGTCAAATTTTAAAAGCTGCCCTTGAAGTTCACAAAGAATTAGGCCCAGGATTTTTAGAGGCGGTTTATGAAGAATGCCTTGCAAAAGAGTTCGACAGAAAAAGACTGAATTATATTAGGCAATGTAACCTCCCAGTCATTTATAAAGGAGAGCAAACTGACAAGACCTATCGAGTAGATTTTTTAGTTGAGAATGAAGTCCCAGTAGAGTTGAAAGCAATAGATGCGTTAGCACATATCCATACAGCTATCATTATCAATTACATCAAAATGGCGGAAAGAAAAGTAGGGATATTGATCAATTTCAATGTTCCTCGCTTGATGGAGGGTTACCGCAGGCTAATCGTCTAACCCCCCTGTGGCTCTCTGTGTTCCCCGTGGTTATTCCCCTGTGATTCTCTGTGTCCCCCGTGGTTCAACTCAACCCCTCATACATTTCTATATATGCTTGCGCCGAGCTTTCCCACGAAAAATCAACCTCCATGATCCTGCTCCGCAAATTATCAAACACTTCTTCGTTGCTGTAAACTTGTGTAGCGCGGTAAATGGCCATCGCTGCGTCATCTGCCGTCAATTGATCGAAACGGATGCCCCGACCGCCTTTTTCACCAATGTCAGGAATGGTATTTCGCAATCCGCCAATGCTCCGGACGATTGGCACGGTGCCGTATCGGCAAGCATACATTTGGTTGAGGCCGCATGGTTCGACACGGGAAGGCATTAGCAGGAAGTCAGAACCTGCATAGAGTTGGTGGGCGAGTGCTTCGTTGTATTCCAGCGATACATCAAAATAGCCAGATAGTTGTTGAGGCATAGCCTCCAATTCATTCATCAGTTCTTTTTCACCCGTGCCCAAAACGATAAAACCTGCCTTGATACCGCTGCCCAAAGCCCTGCGGATGATGTCGGGGATCAGGTCAGCACCCTTTTCCCTGACCAGCCTTCCGATGAAAGTGACGATAGGGAGATCAGGCTTGATGCGGAACTTGTCGAGCAGGCGATTCTTGTTTCTCTGTTTGTAAGTTTTGATATTTTTTCCGTCGTATGGATAGGCAACCATCGGGTCGGTAGCAGGATCCCAAAGTTCCGTGTCAATGCCATTGATGATTCCTCTTGCTTTGTGCAATTCGCTGTTGATGAGGGGTTCCAGGCCATTGGCGTCATGTTGCAGTTCCCCCAGGTAGCCAGGCGAAACAGTGGTCAATTGCCAGCAACATTTTATGCCTGCCGCCAGGGGGCAAATGGTGTCTCCCCAGTCGAGCAAGTTTTTGGCTGCGGCATCGAAGAAAGGTAACAAGCGGTAGTTGTTCCAACCAAAAGCACCATTGTAAGCACCATTATGGATGGTGAAAACGGTCGGCATATTGCGGAGCGAACGGAATTCCGGACAATGTTTCACCATAAAAGGGATCAGGCCAGTGTGGTGGTCGTGACAGTGCAGGATTTCGGGTTTCCATTGCATATCAACGACCCATTTCAGCACGGCCTGCTGGAAACATAAATAGCGTTCTATTTCATCTCCGTACCAACCCCCTCCTGGGTCGCCGTAAACGCCTGGCCTGTCAAACTTGCCGGGGATGTTGGCGACATAAAGTGGGAAGCCCAAGTCGGCGCTGCTCACTTCTTCAATGGAAAACCAGATGTATTCATCGCCCAGTTTAATGTGTTGGGAAAACACCTCTCGGAATTGTTGTTGGCCAAGCCACTTGGTGCTGTATTTTGGAATGATGACAGATGTGCTGGTGCCTGCCCGATTGCAATAAATGGGGAGTGCTCCCACGACATCTCCTAAACCTCCATATTTGGCTGCAGGGTAGCATTCTGTGCTGATGTGTAGTACTTTCATAATTTCTGATTAGGGGTCAGGTAACAGGGATCAGATAGTCTTGACTCTTGACCCTAAAACCTGACCCCTCATTTCTCATAAAAAAGCCATTTCACGGCTCTGGGAAATTCCTCTCCCCAACGCTTCTCGCCGTGCCCTCCCTCTGGGTCAATGGACAAGTTGAATTCAATTTTGGAGCCGTCCAGTCCTTTGCTGTGCAGGGCAGATTTGAGGCGCTGGATATTTGGCAACATGGTCTTGCTTTCTTTTCCCCCTGCGTAAAGATATATTTTGGTATAAAACGGGTTGGTGAAATTTATGGCGTGAAAATAGATTTTTGGTGTCAACCAGAGCGAAGGTGAAAAGATCATCATTTTGCCATAAACCTCTGGATATATCAATCCGCTGTAAATGCTGATAAGGCCGCCCATGCTGCTACCACCGATTGCGGTGTTTTGGCGGTCGGGCCTGGTTCGGAAATTTTGGTCAACATAAGGCTTCAGTTCTTCGGCCATGAACCGGGCATATTGTTTTCCGTAACTGATGCCAAACTTGGTTACTTCTGGTGGTGAAAATTCCCGGATGCGTTCTTCGTCGGCATGGTCAATGGCCACGACAATGAGATCGCCCATGCTATCTGCGGTCAGCTTGGCCAAGTGCCTGTCCACGTGCCAGTTGCCAAAGGGGGAACGGTACTCAAACAGGTTTTGGCCATCTTGAAGATAGAGTACTGGATAACGTTTCCTCGTAGCATCATAATCGTGTGGGAGCAGTACCGCAATACGGCGTTCCCTGCCAAGTGGAGGGCGCTTCACTTCGTGACTGATGACTTTTATTTTCGGTAAAAATGAATCGTTCATTACCCGCTGACAGGTTCTCATACTGGCATCCTACGAGGGTAGGTTGCTGGATTTTTGTTTATTTTCAACTAAAAGAGAATCGCCAAAAATAGGGAAACTTATTATTTAAATGACCCTAAATGGCAAACATCGGATTAATAGGGACTGAATTTCAATGCACTTTCAGGAAGCTCTCAATTTTTTCAAGTCTTTAAGAAACCATTTCCCCCAAAACCAGGCGAGTAATGGGAAAACAACAAACCCCAAAGCATTGTAATAATAGGCTTCTTGGAATTCAAAATGGATGAGGTGCATCATCGAACGAGTCATGCCGCAACCAAGACATTCCATTCCTAAAAAGATAACGGAAAAACAGAGTGGCGGGCCATGGTCAAAAAGGTTGGCGGGGGCGAGCAGCAAAAAAATAGGGAGCAGTACATAGCCAATTAATTTAGCCCAAAGCCAATATTTAGTCAAGGGTTTCATGGTAAGGGCCGTATTTGGGTTGAAGTTCTCCAGTGGCTATCAAGACCATATCAATGATCGCCCAAATGCCACAGCCCCCAAAAGTCAGCAATTGGAGGACTCCGGCGGCTGTATAACCTAGGTAAAAACGGTGGGCTCCAATAACGCCTAAAAACATCGCAAAAAACAGTGCAGCTACTTGGCTTTTGCCGCTATCATAGGCCTGGGCATTATTGAGTTGTTTACGGATTTTTTTCTGGGCTTTTTTTAGAACGAATGTCTCTTTCCAGGTCAGGCGGCGGCCAGTTTGTTCTTTTATTTTTTTTGGGGTGAGGTTGAGAAAAGCATCAATAGTAATATTGCCAGTGCCTTCTTGAAAAGAGGGAATATCTTTTTCTGGAAATGGATTGTATTTATGTGCACCTGAGATATTTGCCGAAAGGCAAAAGCACAAAAAGAAAAGGACGAAGGATATGTGTTTTTTCATGGAGGAAGTTTTGCGCTCCAATGTATAAGAGCTTGTCTATATTTTCATGATTGAGCGAAAGGGAGCAAGTTTTGTTCTGGACGAGGCAAATTTTGCAGGCAGATGCGGGCAATCTGCCGAAAAATTTAACGAAGTACAGGGTAAAATTTGCCGCTTGTAGCTAATTGATGGAATTATAGACAAGCTCTAACGGTCTACCCACCATTGGTGATGCCGTTCAAAATTTTAACAGTAATCAAATAAGTTGGCCTCACCCCATCCATGCCCAGCGCACCAGAGGCAAGGGTGTGGCCTGAAATAAGGGGGTTGTCCGAGGCGTAATAAGCATAGCGCAAGACGACATCGTGGTTGATGCTTTTGCGGATTTTTGATGCTGCCTGAATGGCTTTTTGGTAATGGGCTCCTTCCATTTCCAATCCGATTGCCTGCCATGATGAGCGGAGGAAGTAGCGGAGGATGTCTTTGTTCTGGAGTGAGGTGCCGAGCACCGTTATCATTGGGCCTTCGCAAACACCCAACCCTTGGCCTTCAAAATCCTCTTTGGAAAAACCATTGTCCAGCGGGTAATTGTCAGCTGTGCCTTCGAACACATGGGCCGTCGGTACCATGATGTCACCTTTGACCCCGTTCAGAATACCTGCTTTCCCCATGATAGAAATGGAGACAAAATCCAATGGGATTTCTTCATCGGCAGTTGGCTCATATGGCTTCAGCAACTCGTCCATTACCTCGTATGCTTGTTCGCCAAAGGCGTAATCCATGACGATGAGGATGGGTTTATTTTCTTTTACGAATTCAGCGTTCCAGTTCAATTCGGCAGGAAGGAGGGATGGGTCAATCTGAGTGGTGTCAAAAACCTGCACTGTCAGGTTGGTGCCAGTATCATCATCCAATTGGTACATGCCGTTTTCGAGGCCATAACTTTCCACTTCCTGACGCCATTGTTTTTTGCTGGGGAGGCTCAATTCACCAGCCAATTCTTCGAGACTCATGGAGCTTGCTTCCTCAATAGCAGCGTGTGCATACAAGGTGTTCATCACGCTGTGCGGATTGGAACTGATGATATGCAATGGCCGATTGAGCCACTTTTTTCTGTGTAAAAAAGATTTGATGTTATTGGCCCAAAGCTCACCATATATATGGTGGCCAATTTTTTCACGGAGGGCTGCTGAGAAAGTAATTTCCCGGTCAGTCTCGTCCACATTTTCTTCGATGGCCAGTTTCCCCAAAAAATATATTATGTGAAAAAGGCTGTTTACTTGCGATGCGTTTTCAAATTCGTTGACGGCCTGGATGGTTTCCTCGAACGTCCTGCCGAGCAAATTGGCGAGGTAGCTGCATGCTACTTCTTTGCTGAACGGCTCACCTTCCTGTTCTTTTGTGATGATGTTTTCGAGGTTCAAGAAATCCCGTTTTCTTCTTTTTTTACTGTCGAGGCCGTTGCCGCGAATCTTTTCAGCTTCGATGTATAAAAATGTCAGATGGGTTAGAATGTCGTAAATGTCACTACGGCCCTTGGTCACTTCAATCAGCATTTGTTCATCGTCGAGGCGGTAACAATTGCGGCGGCGTTTGGAAGGGATGACAGGGACGAAGCCGGATTTTTCAAATCCTTCCCGACTGATAAGCCTTACATACCGACACTCTTCAATACCAAGGGGCAGACGCTGGAACACATACAACAGGCCTTCCAGTTCGACCTTTTCGGGATCAGCGACATCACCATAAATTTCGGGACGCAGGTCCATCATGGCATCGATCATGGCTTCTCCACTGACACCGAGCGGCTTGTAACCTCCCCTAATAAATAGGTGACGCATGGCTATATATAGTCGCTGAATAGCTGCCCTTGATTCCTGGGCACGGGTGCGGTGGAGAATTGTTGTCATTGAAAATGGTTTTTTTTGTCGCCTCTCGTTGGCACAAGTTTATTTCCTGGAATTTTGACATTAGACAATTAGACCTTAGATATTAGAAACAAGAAACAAATAATATCTGATTACCAATGATTTACAAAATTGATTTTATATTAAGTTGCCTAAAGCCTATTGTCAAAAGTCCAGAAATTCATTAACCATTACTTGTATCTTCACCAAATTAGCAATGGCGCTCATCACTCATTTCCTCACACATCAAAAGTCAGTTCTACCACTTCGCTTGTCGGATGTGCCTGGCAGGTTAGGATAAATCCGTCTTCCACTTCACTATCATCAAGGGCATAGCAGGCGTCCATTTTGGTAGTGCCTTTGGTCAGTTTGGCCATGCAGGTAGAACAAGCACCGGCTGTGCAGGAATAGGGTGCGTCAATTTTTTCATCCAATAGCGCAAAAAGGATTTGTTTGCCTTGTGGTACGGTGACTTCACGCTTTTTGCCATCTAATGTAACGATGGCCTTTGCGCCAGCAAAGCCAGCAGAAACGGAAGTTGGTTCAGCTACTGTGAAATATTCTTGATGGATATTTTTTTTATCATAACCCGCTGTGCTCAAGGTCTGTTTCACATTGTCGATCATGCCGCCAGGGCCGCAAAGCAAAAACTCGGAATCCTTGTGGCGGGGTGTATGATCCTGCAGGAATTTTTTCATCACTGCCCCTTCGATCCTCCCAACCTTCCCTTGCCAGGTCATTTTTCCTTTTGAAAACATGCTACCAAGCCCTGATTTCTTTTCCCTTTTTGGCTGGCTGAGGATATGTTCCACAAAAAGTTGGCCTTCATATCTTTTTTGCAGTGTGTCCAGCTCGTCTTTAAAAATAATGAAGTCTTCGTTCCTGTTGCCATAGAGCAGGAAGACGAAGCTCATGGGTTCTTTTTCTAAAATTGTTTTCAGGATGGACATTAATGGCGTGATGCCACTGCCTGCTCCAACTAAGTAATAATTTTTCTTCTGATCTTCATTCAATGGGGTGTGAAAGCGACCTTCTGGTTGCATGACTTCTATGGCATCACCAACCTTGATATTTTGATGGATATGGGTAGACATTTTGCCGCCCGGCACTTTTTTCACGGTGACGGAAAGCTTGTCTTCCAGTGGGCTACTGCACATAGAATAGGAGCGGCGTACTTCATTTCCTTTTAGTTCGAATTTCAGTGTCAGGTACTGGCCTTGGGTGTATTGAAAGTTTTCTTTTAGATCCGCTGGCACATCAAAGGTCAATGTTACGGAATCGGGGGTTTCGGGAGTTATTTTATTTACAGAAAGCTTATGGAAGGATTTACTCATTTTTTTAGTGAAATTTGTGGAACGCCAACTCGGGAGGCGATTTCAAATCGCCTCCCGAGTTAGACCTCTTGCAAAAGCACAAAACCTATTATGGTCAAGTATATTAACGTGAGTTATGGATAGGAATCGTTATAACCTTTTGATAATCAATGATTATGATAGGTTAAGGAACGCAAACGGAAGATTTAAGGAAAAAAGCTCAAATCAAAGTTTGATTTCACAGGGAATTTTAAAAAATATTACTTTAACTATCTGATTATCAATTTCTTGAAATAAATAACTATCCATAATTCACGTTATATTAGGCTGGAAGTTCAACCTCCGAGAAATCGGGGCAAGCATTCCGGACTACTTAAAAAGTCCGCAAAGGTAAATACAAGGGATTGGAACAAAAAAATGATGAAAATCAAACATGAGTCATCCCATAAGTAGAGTGTTTACATGGCGAAATTTTAGGTTTTCACCTCAATTTACTTGATTTCGGCCAATCCATAGATTGAAAGGGATAAATCGAAGGTAGAGGCAGGAGAATAATTTAGAACAATAGC
>JAJCYI010000102.1 GCA_029263015.1 Saprospiraceae bacterium
GTCACCTTGTTGTCGGTGAGTACATGGTCGCTGCCACCGCTGATGTTGATGCCGGTGCCGTTGTTCGCACCGCCGGAAGCGTCGAGGCTGTCCACGGTGATGGAGGTGCAGCTGAGCAGGTTCAGCCCTGTGCCGTTGCCGAGGGAGTTGAAGCCGCTGCCGTCCTTTATCTCGATGTCATAGCCCGCCACCTTGCCGATGGTGTAGCCGTCCATGCCGTTCAGCTCGATGCCGTTCACCCCCGTACCTCCAAAAGTGTTGTCCTTGACGGAGAGGGTGCCGCTCACGCCATTCATGTCGAGGGCAAAGCCATTAGTCACTGTGCCAGAATTGGTGAGGTCGTTGCCCGTCACCGTCACGTTCGTGGGGTTGCTGGAGATGAGGATTCCACGGGAGCGGTCTTGGATGAGGCAGTTTTCCACCACAATGTCCGAGCCTCCGGAAATGGACAAGCCAAAGCCATTTCCAGTGCCCGAAAGGTTCAGTCCGGAAATGGTCAGGTTGGTAACACCAGAAGCTGTCAAGACAATGATGTTGCCCCCTTCAATGTGAAAGGTAGGCGCTCCCACGGCATAGCCGGGTGCCGTCGTACCATCAATGTCCAGTCCCTCCGTGATGGTGGGCAGTGCAGTAATTGGTGTGAGTACCCCAGCTACGCTGAAATCAATCACATCGTCCCCGGGTGCTGCATTGGCATCCAAAATGGCCTGCCGAAGCGAACCTGCTCCACTGTCACCGGTATTGGTTACGGTGAATATGGTTGCCTGGCACATCAAGGCCAGCAGCAAGCCCATGAGAGTCAAGGGCAGTTTGATGTTCATAGGTTGTCGTTTTTTTATTTTCATAAAATTTTGGATTTGTGCCCCGGAAGATTCCGGGATGTTTGGTGAACCCTTTATTAGGGAAGGGAGGCGATAAATTGTTCTCATTTGGAATGGCTTTAGTGAAAAAATCGAATGAGTTCGAAAGTAGCATCGGCTGTCCAGGACGGCCTGCAATTCTTTCTTCCGGTACAAAGGTGGGACAGGGTGATTTGCTGCAATCGTCAAAAGCTTTGCTCAAACCGTCAAGGAGAGATGGGAAGGGTTTAAAATCAGTCGTTTATCAATTCGGAAGGAGATTTGCCGAAACGTTTTTTGAACGCCCGGTTGAAAGATGTGGCATCGGAAAAACCGACTTGATAAGCCACTTCGGAGATGGTGCGGAAGGCTTGGTTTTCAAACAGTCGGCGGGCTTCGCTGAGGCGGAGTTCCTGAAAATAGCGGGAAGGGGTCAGCCCAGTGAGGCGCTTAAGTTGGCGGGTGAGGGTGGACTCGCTCATGGAAAAATCGGAGGCCATTTTGGCAATGGAATAATTGGCATTGGGCATTTGTTTTTTCAGGGCCGTTTCAAAAAATTCCAGCCACGCCTGGTCTTCAATAGTTATGAGTTTTGTCCCGACATTTTCGTCGGGATGAGTTTTGAGTTGGGATTCCATAATACCGACTGCGGTGGTTCTCTCCTCATAATTTTGGAGCAGGTTTTCAATCCGCACCAGCAGTTCTTCCTCGTCAAATGGCTTCAACAAATAATCGTCCACCCCGATTCGGAGTGCCTTCAGCTTGTCCTGCATGTCGGCCCGGGCAGTGAGCATGATAACGGGGAGGTGGCGGTAGCGGTCGTCGGATTTCAATTTTTTCAACAACTGGAAGCCGTCCATGACGGGCATCATGATGTCGGAGATTATCAGTTGGCAGTCAGCAGTTTGCAGTAGGCAGTCAAGGCCTGCTTTTCCGTTTTCGGCGGTAAGGACATTGTAGTATGGTGAAAGGATGGACTTGATGTAGTCCCGGAGGCTGTGGTTGTCCTCGATGACGAGGAGGGTCGGGGTGATGCCTTTGTGCGTGGATAGAGGGGGGAAGGCGTTGCCTCGACCGTCCGGGGCTCCAGCATGGAGGCAACGCCTTTCTGCCCTCCGTCCACGAGCAAAGGCATCGCCTCAATGCTTCCCAGTACTTCCACCCTCGGTATTTCAACAAAAAAGGTACTCCCCTCCCCTCCTGCTCCCGTGGCGGGACTCTCCACCCAGATCCTTCCGCCCATCATCTTGGCCAGTTCCCGTGAGAGCGCCAGTCCGATGCCCGTGCCACCCTCTGCTGGTGCACCGGCCTGGGCAGACTGGTAAAAACGGTCGAACACATGCGGCAGGTCAGCGGAATGGATGCCCCTCCCCGTGTCGGCCACGGATATGCGGAGGGCATGGCCGAGGTCTTCTGTTTTTATGGAAATATTTCCCCCGGAAGGCGTGAACTTCACGGCATTGGAGAGGAGGTTGTTGAGTATGGTCTCCAGTTTTTCCCGGTCGAGGCGGAGCTGCAAATCTTTATTTGCCAAATATTCAAACTCAAATCCGATGCCCTCCCGCTGTGCATGCGATTCGAATGCCGAGGCAATGCGGTGAACGAGGTTGAACAGCACTTCTGGGGATTCGTGGAGTTCCAGTTTGCCGCTCTCCATTTTTGAGAGATCGAGGATGGATGCGACCAGCTTGAGCAAATCCTTTCCGCTCTGTTGTGCTTTCAGCAAATGGGTAAAGTCGCGGTTGGTCAGTTTGTTGTTTTTCAAGACTGAACCGATAGGGCCGAGGATGAGGGTAAGCGGGGTACGGAGTTCATGGCTCACATTGGCGAAAAAGCGGGATTTTACTTTGTCCAGTTTCCGCAGTTCGTCGGCCTGTCCCTCGATGAGTTTTTTGTCTTGGTTTATCTGTTCGGTGGCGGAGTTCACCTTTTTCTGGAGCGCCCTTTCCCGGCTTTTGAAACGCAGCACCCGGTAGCGGTTGTAAGCCCAAAGGCCGAGTGCGAGCGTCAAAAGGCAAAGGCCCAAAAACCAATATTGGAGGTAAAATGGCCGGGTGACCTGGACGTTTATTTCCAGTCCATAAGGCGACCATCCGCCCCTTGCGCCCTGCCCCTTTATTTCCAGCACATGTTTGCCATAGGGCAGCGAGGCCAGTTGTAGGTTGTTTTCCTTTTGATAGTTCCATTCGTCAAATATACCAGCAATTTTCCACGCATACAGGTTTTTGTCCACCTCGTCATAAGTGGGCAGGGTGAATTTCAATTTGAAATACCGGTCGGCGGGGCAGAAGACAATTGTGTTGGTGTTTATCAGTTCGGCTGTTCTGTCCATTAGCTTTCCCTCGTCCCCGTCAAACAGTTCATAGCCCGTCAGTACCAAGTTGGCATGTTCGTTCTCCTCCAATAAAAAATCATCGGGATGGAAGGCGGTCAGCCCGTTCAGCCCCCCGAAATAGATGGTGCCATCTTCAGATTTAAAATGGGACAGGCGGTTGAACTCTTTTTGCGCCACCCCGTCCTTTGGCAGATAGGTCTGCACCTTGTGGGTTTCTTTATGGAATGACATGATGCCATAGTCGCTGCTCAACCAAAGGCGGTTATGCTCATCTTCGATGACGGCATAAATGGTCTCGTTGGAAAGGCCGTCGTTGCGGTTGTACGTCCGTTTCTCTCCGGTTTTTATGTCCCAAAAGACCAGGCCAGCTTCCGTGCCCAACCATTTGTTTCCAGCATCATCAATGTGCATGTCATAAATAATGTTGCCCGGCAGTGCATATACCCCATCCCCTTTTTTATGGTAGCGGTGGCGTACTTTCCTTTCAATGGGGTCAAATGCAAAAAGCCCTTTTTCGGAGCAGAGCCAGAGCAGTTCCGGCCGTTCGGGCATCAGCTTATAAGTGAACAGTTCAGGGGATTCAACCCCCATTTCGCTGTTTTTATGAAAGTAGGTGGTCTGGTCGCCCGGGCAATATACCATCATGCCCCGGTGGAAAGAAGCCCAGATGCACCCGGCGCCGTCTTCCCACAATGCCCAGTTTCCTTCCCCATAGTGCCGGTTCGCTGGGGGGAGCGGGATGTGTGTTTTTTCGGCCAAGGTGGCCGACCAGTTTTGAACGGAATTGCTGTGGCCCGTCCAAAAACTGCCGTCGGAGGCCTCCAAGAGCGGGCGGCCGTCATACCCCTTTCTTCTTTCAGCAAAAGGGCTGTAAACAGAAGTGGCCGCAATCCGGTAACTGTCCGGGCTGTCCCTGCCGATGCGGACGAGGCCACCGAACTCGAAATTGACCGTAATGGAATCTCCGTCCGCATAAATGCCACGGGCCGAGTTTTTTATCGGCAATTGTCTTTTTCCGGTGGATGAAAAATATTCGGTAAAGGGGTTCCTGCGTACCTCGATGATATTGAACCCGAATTCCGTGGGCAGGTAGTATTGGCCTTTCCCATCGGAAACAATGTTAATGTTTGACAGCCCCTCAAAGAGTTTTTTATCATAGTCCGTCCTTCTCAGTTCAAATGCGGGCCGGCCGGAAAGGCCGAACACTTTCCATCCCACAGGCCCGAGGCACCAGACCCGGCCGTCCATCATGGTGACGCCCTGATAGCCTTCCGGGGCGGAAAAAACGTTTTCTTTTTGGCCGGCCGGGCCGATGCGGTAAAGTTCTTGGCCGGTATATTGTGCATCATGAGAGGCGAAATAATAAATGTGCCCTTCCCATTCGTACACCTGCAAATTGGAATATGAAGCATGGGCAGGGCCGGGTTTTTTATAACTGGCCATCACCTCGCCGGATGGGCTCAGTTTGGTCAACTGCCCGTCCCCCTCGTTCGGTGTCACCCATATGTTCCCTTCGGAGTCCACTAGGTGGATATGCACCAGGTCGAAATGTGGCAGGTCCAAAGTGGTCGCTCCATCCCCAAAATCAAAAATGTCAATGCGGTTTTCCTTTCCAAAATATAGGCGGCCATTGCCCCTGTCGCTTGGAAGCAGGTTATAGTTTGTTGTCTCCCTGAAAATCCCGTCCAGTTGGCCTGCCTTGTTTTCTCCAAAATATTCCGCTGTGGTCTGTATTTCCCCCGTGAGTGGGTGGAGGAGAAAGGTAGTCCTTGGGTGTCCGGTGACCATCAACAACCAGCCCCTTCCATCTTCAAGGATATATGCGACAGAAAAGGCTTCCTCTCCCAACTCTGGTATGGGATAGGACTTGAATTCATGGCCATCAAAGCGTTGAAGGGTTTTTTTATTGGTTGCGACCCATAGAAAGCCGTGGGAATCCCTGAACAGGGTGGATACATCCCGGTGGCCAAGCCCGTCCTCGATGCCGAACAGCTGAACATGCACGGTGTAGTCCTGTGCCCGGCAGGGGTGGAGGAAAAGGAAGAATGCGGAGGTGAACAATATTTGCAGGCTGTGTTTCAACTATTTGGTGTATCTAAAAAAGGCAGTTTTTTATGAAAAATTGGATCAAAGAAAGGCAAAGGTAATGTTCGTCAAAGAAAAAGCCGTATGCCAACAGGTGGTCAGCATACGGCCGGAATATTTTAAACGAAAGAATTCCCTATAACACCAACATCCTTTTTGTCACCGCAACCCCATTCATTTTCACCTGGTAAAAATAAGTACCGCTGTTCAGGTTGCTGCGGTCAAAGACGACCTTGTGGAAGCCTGTCGGATAATGGCCTTGGGCTATCTGCACAACGAACCTGCCCTGCGCATCCATCAAGTTGATTGCCACATCGGCACCTGGTGAATTAAAAGTGATGGTGGTGCGGGACATAACTGGGTTTGGATAGTTGGAAACCTCGAAAGCACCTCCTCCACCTGCCACTTCTTCGGTCGGCGTAGGATCTTTGAAGATGGGCAAGATATCAAACTCTTGGTTGAGGATGGTCTGGTAGTCCTCGATACCGAACCAATCTTGCAATACGCTGGCATAGACCGAGCGGAAGTCGTTTTGCATGGGCACGTCTTCTGAATCTTCGATCACGCCGGGGATGTTGGCATTATCACCAATAATGCCCGGATTGACACCTTCTCCAAAAACGAACAATGGCGCAGCTGCACCGTGGTCGGTACCGAGGCTGCCGTTTTCGCCGATGGTGCGGCCAAATTCGGAGAAAGTCATTCCGCAAACCTTATCGGCAACACCCATCAGCTTGATGTCATCCTGAAAAGCACAAACAGCTTCGGATATCTGGCGCATCAGTTCAGCGTGGTTGCCGCTATCGGGGCCTGAGCCATCCACTTGTTGGCTATGCGTATCGAAGCCTCCAATGGACACCATGTAAACCGGAGTCTGCATACCGCCGCCGATCAGCCTGGCCACGATGCGCAGTTGGTCGGCCAAGTTATTGGTGAACTCCGCCGGATATTTGGTGGATAGGTTTTGGCTATTTTCCGCCGCCGCTTTGATTACCTCATAATACTGCTGTGATTGTTGCATTACCAAGCGAATGTATTCCAATTCATCGCCATAAGGTGTTGCTGGAGCAGGCTCTACCAAGTCATTTACAAATTCATAAAACTCATCGGCACTGGCAATGGACATGCCCATCGGGAAGGACGACCCCATGAAAGCCAATGGCGTGATCGATCCTATTTGGATGGCAAGGGGATCAGGCGTGTCCTGACTTGGAAAACCATCTGGAAAACCAGGATATTCGCCCTCAAGAGTTCGGCCCAGCCAACCTGTCCCAAGGTTTTCGCTGCTGCTCGACCCACTCATCCAAATGTCCATGGAACGAAAGTGGGAATAATCCTGCTCGGGATAGCCAACATTCTGCACGACGGAGACCAGTCCATCATTATACATCTGTTGGAAGTCCGTCATGGACGGGTGCAAGCCAGTTGCAAAAGTATCATTGAGGTTGAGTACCTTGTTTTCCGGAATCAGAAGGTTGTTCCGGTGATTGGATAACGAACTGTATTGATCGAGCGGGATAAGGGTGTTCAGCCCGTCGTTTCCGCCAGCCAGTTCTATGAAAACCATTACCCGGTCATTGATGGTAGCAGCTGCGGCTATCTGTGAGAACACTGAATTTTGCGAAAGCGGACTGATCGGATAACCTTTATATACAAACGGCGTCAATGCTGCTGTTGTGCCCGCCGCACGAAGGAATTTTCTTCTTTTCATTTTATTTAGTGATTAGTGACTAGTGATTGGTGACTAGTTTAGTGATTGGTGATTAGAATCCGGTATTCATTTCTGCATGATACTTTCGACAACTAATCACTAATAACTATTCACCAGTTACTATCAAGCCAATTGATACTCCGGCAATTTCAGGATATAATTGTGCAAGATCGTGAGCCGGACGTTCACCACCTCGAATGCCATTGGGTCGTTTGGATCATTGATATAATCGAACCAGGCATTGGTCCAGTAGCCATCGTTTGGCAGGCCAGACAGGAGGATGCTTTTCAGCAGTGTTTTTTTCGTATCCGAAATGGGCTGCGGCAACAGCAAACGGGTCACCTCATCAATCAATTTGACAGGATCGCCAGGGTTGTCCAATTGACTGGCAAAAGCAATGTGGTCAATTTTCAATTCATCTTCATAAGCTTCCAACGCTGCAACCGTCAGCACATCCGTAAAAAAATTGCGGTTGCGTGCCGTATCGCTGTTGATCCACATACGGTAGTATTGAGGGAACTGCCGGAAAGCTTGCCAGCCAGCTACGTTCGGTGGGTCGCCTGGCAACATTTGCATGTTGGACATCATGATGTTCAGCAAATATTCCATTACGAACTCGTCCCAAAGGGTGCTACCAGGTACGGTGAGGCCAAAATTTCGCAATGTCCCCACGACAACGTCAACTGGGGTTTTGATAAAACAGCCCTTGTTCACGGCGTCGAAAAAATGTTCGCTTTTCAGCAGCGTTTCCATCACAATTTTTATGTCATAACCATTGTCGCGGAAAATATTGGCCAGCGGCACGATCACCTCCTGCTCAACCGTTGCATCAATATTGTAATAGACAAACCAGCGGTAAATTTTCCGGCAGAGGTATTCGGCGACTTCCCCTTTTGCGAAGATCATATCGAACAAGGCGTCAAGTTCTGCATTGCCATCGGCACTGCCCTCAATTATGGTATTGTTGTAAAATGATGAAAACTGCTTGTCGCCCTGGTCATGGTTAAAAAGGTTGAACACCGTTTCCCAATCGCCGCCAAAGTTGATCGTCCAGCCAGTCAGCACACGGGCAGCTTGATACACATCGTCCTCGGTGTATTGATTCGGGCTATCCTTGCCGACGGTGAAAAGTTCTTGCAGTTCGCGGGCGTAGTTTTCATCGGGCGCATCTTTTCCATTGAGGAAACCATTGAGGAAAATGAGCATCATCCCATCTTTGGTAATCTCTTTGGTCAATTCCTTGAAATTGCCCAGTGCATATCCCCGGAGCTTGGAATTGTGGTCGTAATTAAATTTTCCAAAAAACACTTGGCTGGCTTGCGTGGCAAAATGGTTGTGCCAAAACAGGGTCATCTTTTCCCGAATGCTCACTTCTTGGTCAATCATTTGGTTGGCCCACCAACCCCGGAAGCTCTCGATGCGTAGGCCTTCAGCTTCTTCATCATGAGCCGCATTGACCCAGGTGTCGCCAAAAGGAACAACGGGGTCTTCATATCCCTCTTCATCAGAGCCATCGTTGAAATAGTAATTGTTGACTGGTGGAGCGGGCGGGGTGTTGTCCACATCTAAAATATGGTCAACGGCTTGTTCCATGGTCATGGATTTCAGCAATTCCACATCTGTCTTTTTCAGCCCGAACATGGTGCGCCGGATGAGATGAGCCGCCTGATCGTAATCCCACGGCCCCGTATAAGGATCAAGCCCTCCGTTAAGGGTTATGGTGGTGGCCGGCGGCGGCACCAGCGGCAGTTCTTTCGCTACATTTGGGATGAGCGATTTGGCATTTTTAAAAAAACCTTTCTTCACGCTCACGGGGCTGGGCTTGCGTAGTCTTTTTAGAAATGACCTTCGGTCGATAGTTGAGACTGTCATAAATTATAGGTTTGAAAGATAAAATGATTTATTTGAACCCGAAGCATATCGGGACGATGATAAATGTAGGTAACGGGCAACTATAAAATTGTAGGGTTCAGGACTGTTCAATAAGTTTTTTACAAAACCTGGGTCGTTAGATGTGAAAATCAAAATTCGGGTATTTGATCCTAAAAACGAAACTTGCAGAGAAAACCCTACCAGATTTATTGGGAAATAAAAAGTAGGCGTCAAATCTGTAGCCTTGCTTTTTGAAAAAGCGACGCTTCTATGTCCGTGTGACTCTTTACCTTTGTCCACTGAATTTCAAAATTTGAATGGAGCAACCAATCCAGAATAGCGTTTGCCAGGATGCGGTTTACAAAGAACTGTTTTTTGCACATGCCCGGCAAGTGCGCAATTTCCTTTATTACAAAGGTGCAGACAGTGCCGAAGCAGAAGATGTGATGCAGGAGGCTTACCTCCGCTTGTGGCGCGATTGTGAAAAAGTACCCGCCGAAAAAGCAAAAGCATTCTTGTTCCGAGTGGCCAACAATTTATTCCTCGACGCCAAAAAACACGAACAAGTCGTTTTGAAATTTCAGAACAGGCAGGTTTTACGGACAGAGAATGAAGACCCCCAATTTCAGCTCGAAACCAAAGAATTGCAGGAGCAATTGGAAAACGCCATTTCCAAACTATCAGAAAAACAGCGCACTGTCTTCCTCATGAACCGAATGGACAAAATGACCTACGCCGAAATTGCTGAGCGACTTGAGTTGAGTGTCAAAGCTGTGGAAAAACGCATGTCACTCGCACTGGTGCAAATGAGAAAGGTGTTGAAGGGGGTTTGAATGGTGAATGTGGAGTGGTGGGGTGCAAGATTGGATAATCGTTATTATAAGGTAAGTAGCACTTTAAGGCACGAGTTCCTGTTTTTTACTTATGCATTTTACTTGTTTGAATAATGGAAAATACGAACCACGACGAAACTTTACTTTCCCGCTGGCTTGCCGATAAGCTCACGGAGGAAGAGTTGGGACAACTCCAACAACGGGAGGACTATGCCGACCTGCAAACCATCGTCGAGGGGCTGAAAGGATTTGAGACCCCTCCGTTTTCCGAACAAGATGCTTGGGAAAAATTGCAGGCACACCTTCAAACTGAACCCAAAAAAGAAGATTCGCAGTCTCAATCCTCCACTTCATCACAGGAAACAACCCCTCTCCCACCCCATCAAAGTGAAACGCCGGAAACACCTATCCGTACCATCGGCAGGCGCAATTGGATTTATGGGATCGCTGCTGCACTGGCATTGGCGTTTGCTGCACTAATATGGCTACAAGATGCTGAACCAAAATACAGTACCATGCTCGCCACGAAAGCTGGGGAGCAACGGGAATTGACCCTCCCCGATCGTTCAGATGTACAAATCAATGCTGCAACTACCATTGGTTATACTGCAACCGATTGGCCCGACCACCGAGAAGTATATCTCGACGGTGAAGCATTTTTCCAAGCTAAGAAAGGGAAGACTTTTACTGTGTTTACGCAGCAGGGTACGGTAAAAGTAGTTGGTACCAAATTCAACGTTTTTGCCCGTGGGAATGAATTGGAAGTGAAATGTACCGGAGGCCAGGTACAGGTCATCAACCCTGAAGGCACCGAAAAGGTTTTGATAAAATACAACGAACAAGTCAGTGTCGTGAACGGACGCATGCAGCGACGACGGGGACTTGAATTTTCTCCAAAATGGTACAAAGGGGAAAGCATTTTCAAAAGTGTCCCGCGCACCAGGGTACTCAATGAACTTGAGCGCCAGTATGGTGTGACGGTCATCAATGAAGATTCAGTGGATAATCCGCATACTGGTAAATTCCCCAACGACGACCTAGAGAAGGCCCTTAGGATGGTGGCCGTACCTATGGGTTTAAAATTTGAAATGTCAGGCGACACTATTCGGTTTTATAGGGAAGAATAGGAGCTTGTGTACTGATTTGTTGTATTTTTAGATTTAGTAAGTAACGATGAAATAATAACTTAGACCAACTCAACAAGCGTGACTTATTAGTTTATTCAGATCTTCGTTTCACATGGTCTAAGTTATTGATTTCACTTTTCTAAACGAATTCTTTATTTAATGATTTAACGAAATAACGAATTCTTTGCAAGCTCTCTCCAATATCAATCAATGAGTTTAAGCTGCCGAAAACTAATTGCCCTAGTCATGCTGCTCGCAGTGCCATTGTTTTTACCTGCTCAAGCTTTGCTCAAACTCAATGCAAATTTCAAAAAAACAGCCCTCGCCGAAGTGCTCCTACAATTAGAAACCAACTATCCCATCTCCTTTTCTTTTGATGACGTTTTGATTAAAAACATTGAGGTCAGCACAAAATTCAAAAACCTTCCGTTGGACCGAGCCATGTCGCGCATTGTTGAAAACACGGGACTTGATTTCGAAATCGTTGACGGGAAATATGTTTTAATAAAAAAGGCCACGGAAGCTGTTTCCGCTCCCCCTCCTACCCCACCCTCCCTCACCATCTGTGGAAAGGTATTGGATGCCGAAACAAAAGACGCCTTGACTGGCGCCACGGTGTACATAAACAACACAGAACAAGGCACTTACACAGATACTTTGGGACAGTTCAACCTGAGTGGACAGTTTGCTGAAAACGATACTTTGGCAATTAGCTACATGGGCTACGAAGTAATACAATTCGCAGTGGAGGACTTTCTTGGCCAGCCCTGTAAAGAAACCAGCCTCCGAGCCTCGCTTACCTGGATGGCCGACGTATTGATAAAAGACTTTTCGGTAGATATGATCACCCTTGGCGAAAAGGGCAATTTTCATTTTAAAAAGGAAAAAATCCCCACCCTTCCGGGTTGGGGCGAACCCGATGTGATGCGCATGTTGCAATTCCTTCCTGGCATTGGCAGTGCTGAAGAAAGCGCAGCTCGCTTAAACGTCAGAGGCGGGACTCCCGATCAAAACCTTGTGCTGTGGGATGGGATCCCCATTTACCATACCGGCCATTTTTTTGGCCTATACGATGCGTTCAACCCTTATGTAGTATCAGATGTAGATGTCTGGCGGGGTAACTTTGGGACGGAATATGGAGGACGAAATTCAAGTGTCATCGATATCGCTGGCCGACCAGGGTATGTTGATGAATCCACTTGGGGTTTTGGATTTAACTTGTTGCATATCAATGGGTTTATGGAGAAACCCATGTTTCGAAAAAGTAATAAAAAGCATAAAAAAGGAGCTGTAATGGTGGCCTTCCGCAGATCGTGGGTCGATGCTATCAATAGCTCCACTTATCAGAAATTGTTCAACCAAGTTTTTCAGAACGGGCGGGTCGCCATTGAGGAGCAGTACAGGGATGAGAGCGAATTCGTCACTTGGCAACCCATTATCAGCTATGGTGATTTCAACCTGAAATTCAAGTGGCAGAACAAAAATAGAAATGAGAATTCCATCAGTGTTTATTCAGGTTTTGACCGCCTTGATTACCGGTTTGCCTATGACGATAGCCTTTCCTTTTTTGAAACAAACGACGTAATCGAGGCTTCAAATTTTGGATTCAGCTGGCAGCACCTGGCCACCTGGTCGCCCCGCTTAAAAGTAAAGTACAAGGTTGCCCTAAGTACGTACAACAACAACTATTCCTTCCAATGGAACGAGGATGTCCGAGAACGACTTTTTATCCAAAAGTACAATACAACCAATGTTCTGGGGGATCTTTCAGTCCAATTGCACCACACCTTGGACGTTGCCGACAAGGGCAATGTTTCCTTTGGTTATCACCTGAGTGCGCAACAGGCATTTTTAGAATTTAGCGACACCAATGCCATTACCAAGGAAGCAAATGTGTGGACTGAGGACACGACCTCTATTGGGTTACATACCTTTTATGCTTCTTTCAATAGCGATCAAAATGAAAAATTCAGCTATTCACTCGGCCTTCGCATGAATATCTTTCCGCTGCGTGGAATTTATTATTACGAACCAAGGGCCAGTTTTAACTGGCGGCCTTTGTGGGATGGTTTTTCCGTAAAAGGCAGTGTTGGCCGCAATTGGCAGTTTGCCTTCCAGGTCATTGATTTTGGAGATCTTGGCGTCGGGGAGCCACTATGGGCGCTTGCAAAAGAGGAAATCCCTGCGCAAGAGCTTTGGCAATTAACCTTGGGCTTACAATACGAAAAAAGATCGATGTTGGTGGATGCGGAATTCTACTGGAAAGATAGCCGGAACCTCACCTCGCTCAACCTTAGGGTGGACCGGGGTTATGAACGCCCCTGGTCATTTGATGGGACTTCCACAGCAAAAGGGTTTGATTTTTTGATACGCAAACGATGGCCTCCTTATAGCATTTGGTTCGCCTATTCTTTGGGCAGTGTTGATTTGCAGTTCCCTGAACTTAACAACGGCCTCCCCTACCCTGCCCGGCATGACATCCGTCACCAGCTCAATTGGGTGAACATGCTTTCCATCAATCGCTGGGATGTTTCGGCCAACCTGCATTTCCGCACTGGCAGCCCTTATTCCATACCAGAAGTAGAACAGGTGCCCTGTGAAGAATGCTCCGTCTCTGACTTTACCTATGCCCTTAATTTTGACGATTTGAACGCTGCCAGGCTGCCCAACACCATCAGATTGGACGTGAGTGCCACTTATAGTTTTGGGAGGAAAACCAGGGATTGGAAATTGGGCCTTGCTTTTTACAACCTGCTGAACCGACAAAATATCCTTGACAAGGATTTCCTACTGGAAACACCTCCTTTTGACCAACCTCAATCTGGGTTCGACCTTCAAGAATTGGATCGGCTTGCTGCGGGTGTCGCTCCTAATTTCTTTGTGCAATACGAATGGTGATCGACCAAAGCAAAATATCCAGTAAGCAATTTTCGTTAAATCGTTAAATCCATAAATCGTTAAATAACGAATAATGTCTTAAAATATAACATTTAGATTTAATGCGTTTTAAACCGCGCTTTTGCCACCCTTTTCACAATTCCACCTATTTTCCGTCTAAGCAGCTTAAAATTGCTTACAATCTTGATTACGGGGAAATATAACCTCCGTTTCATATTGCTTTGCCTCAGATCAACTTGAATTTCATCCATCTAAATAAACTGATTGAATAATTAACGATTTAAATATTTCGTTAAATAACGATTTCGTTCCGTGAGCCAGCTATCCTGACTATTTGGATCAATAACTATTTCGCAATGCCTAACCAATGTCTCGCATTCAAGAAACTTATGCTTTGTGTTTTGATGAAGAAGCGACGCTTTTTAGAAAAGCGTCGCTTCTAATAACGTGAGTTCTGGATAATAATCCTTGACAATCAAGAGCTTAAGGCGGTTTCTGTCCTTTGATTGTCCCGCTAGGGACGGAACATGGGTAGTAGCAGCCAAACCAACGGTATTTTTCGTGCCGTAGGTACGTAACATTTTCCACGTTGCGTACCTACGGCACGACGGAAAACCCCTGCAAATGCTTGGCTACCCATGTTCCGTCCCTAACGGGACAATAAGATTGCTATCCAGAACTCACGTT
>JAJCYI010000103.1 GCA_029263015.1 Saprospiraceae bacterium
TACATCGATGGGTGGTACAATACCAGGAGAATCCATTCTTCATTGGATGGAAGGTCACCGAGGGAAATGTCAGACTTTTTAGCAGCTAATTTGGTTGCTTGATTTTAATACCTTGGTGTCTACTGTCGTGAGGATGACCAAATCCCAAAGCCCCAGCGGGGCGTACTATCGGTAGCAGTTCAATAAACCCGTGGCCTTATAGCTCCAGCGGAGCGGAATATCCTCAGCGGTTTA
Organism: Saprospiraceae bacterium; assembly: GCA_029263015.1. Taxonomy (GTDB): domain Bacteria; phylum Bacteroidota; class Bacteroidia; order Chitinophagales; family Saprospiraceae; genus UBA6168. The sequence goes on from JAJCYI010000103.1 coordinate 235, forward strand.
CACAAATAATAACCCTAAAAAATTATGGCAAACACATTCACTCAGCTTGACATCCAACTGGTTTTTGCCGTTAAAGGGCGGCAAAGCCTTATCCACAGAAGCTGGAAAGATGAATTGTACAAATACATTTCAGGCATAGTTAAGAACAACAAGCACAAGTTGCTGCAAATCAACGGAATGCCTGACCATGTACACATTTACATCGGTTATCACCCCACTCAATTGATACCGGACTTAGTTGAGAAAATTAAGACTTCTACCAATGCTTATATCAAACGAAACCGATATTGTCCATTCAAATTTCATTGGCAGACGGGCTATGGGGCATTTTCTTATGGAAGGTCGCAACGGGATGTAGTCATCCAATATATTATTAACCAGGAATTGCACCATCGCAAAAAGACGTTTCGGGAAGAATATCTTGAAATGCTCAAAAAATTTGAAGTGGAGTACAAGGACGAATATTTGTTTGATTTTTTGGATGTGAATTCATGGTGATGTGAAGCCTATTAGATTATCGTCCGCTCCGCTGGAGCTAACAAAAAAATGTCTGTAAATTACTACCAATATTTCGTCCCGCTGGGACTTTAAAACTTGATGCTTATGCCCTATTAATTAGTCGAATTGGATAGGCTTAGTGTCCATTACAAAAAAAACTCCTCATCTCTTCCATAACCTCAACAACAAAATCTCACCCGCCAGCGCCAATAACGCAAAAATCACACACCAGCGCCACAAAATCACTCCACGGCTGCGGTCGCTTACAACTTCCGTGAGGCTGGCGGCTGCTTCATTGGTCAGAACGCTCACATTATCTGGAGCACTTTCTCTTAATTGATTGGCAGGAATGTAGGCCAAATTGGATTCCCTGCGATCGTAGTTGAAGGCATATTTTGCCAAAATAGAATCCGGGGTCAGGAACAGGTCGTAATAACCTGCCGTGGGAACCTGGTTTTGCACACCTAAGTAAACTTTGGAAGTTACGATTCGCTGTTGTGGAATAAATTCTTCTGTCTCGCCTTTAAGCTTATATACACTTTCACCTCCCCTCACCACATTGTCTGTTTCGATGGTATTGTCCTGGCCAATGGTATAGGCGATGGGACGGTTGCGGGCGCTGGAGATAGCCATCTTGTAAAGCATCGGAATGAAAATCTCACCACTGCGGGGAAGATTGCTGTATTCTTCATTCAATGGTGCCGTACACAGATAAAGTACACCCTGTCCGCTTTTGTATTTCGCCAAAAAAGTATTGCCATCGCGGTAGGTGAGCAATTTTTCCTCTCCACGGCTGGCAAAAGTACTGAGGCGGTAATTCCCTTTTGTCACGGGCAATTTCAGGTTGGCAGATTTGTTTTCAAATACATCTTTGAAGATGAACTCTTCTGTATTGATGTCGCTGACAGCCCGTTCTTGCTGTTCGAAACTTTGCAGTTCGTTGGCAGGCACAGATTGCAGGAATGACCGATAGGATTCCGTATTGGCATTGGCAGCTGGGAAAACGAGCACGTTGCCACCGTTTTCAGCGTACTGTTTCAATTCGAAGGCAAGGCCGGACGAAATATTAATTAGGCCATTTGCAATAATCAACTGATAAGCAGGGAATCTTGAGTAGTCGAGGTTGCGGCTCAACTGGTTGGTCATTTTGAAAAATTCGATCCCCTTAAATGCAGCATCCAATCGGGCGTCTTGTGTTTGTTCGTTGATAATCAACACGTTGATGACGTCTTTTACATTATAACTAAAAAAGTATTGATCGTCGAACTGAACCGGATAGTCGGTAATGGCCAGTTCTGCTTCCGACCATCCCGTGCTGCGGATATTGATGTTTACGGTATCGGTTACCGATGAATTGGCCGGGATTGATAATTCTCCAACAGGTTTTACTTCACCGTCGTATTTCACAGAAAGGCGCACGTTGTCGGCGGTTTCGTTGCTCCAGTTTTTCACCTTCACGACCAATGGATTTGGCTGGTTGAGCATCTGTACAGGAGCCTCGAACCAAGCACTGTCGATGCTGACATTGTTTTCTTGTACAGCTTGCAAAGGCACCAGATTCACCTCCATGAGGGTGTCTTTGAAATTTTGCAGGTCGGTGGTATTTTTTTGAAAATCCGAAATGACAAACGCTACCTTGTTATCAGCCTTTCCGCTGTTCATGGCCTGTTGTTGCCGGGTCAAGATTTGGGAAAGATTGCGCACGGCAGGAGAGGTTTTAATTTCTTCCACCAATCCAATGGCCTCCTCCATGCCTACCAACCGCTGGTGGCGGCCTTCAAAATCATTGGTCAGTACCTGGAAACGGTCTTCCACCGAATAGGCATTGATGATTTCCTTTGCCCGTTGTTTGGCTTTTTCCACCAACTTGGCTTCCTCGCTCAGGGCATCCATGCTGAAAGAATTGTCAACAAAAATGCTCACAGCGTTTTCACCCGTTTTCACCTCAACGTCCTGTGGGATAAAGGGCTGGGCAAAAGCGAATACTAAAAATGCCGTGGCCAGGCAACGCATTAGCAGCACCAATAAGTTGCGCAGTTTTTGACGGGCACTGGTCTCTTCTTTCACCTCTTTCAAAAAACGTACATTGGTGAAATAGACTTTCTTGAACCGCCGGAAGTAAAACAAGTGGATAATGATGGGGATGGCCAACGCAGCCAAGGCATATAAGAATGTAGGATAAACAAATTGCATGTTGCTGATTTGAAGGAAAAGGGGAAGGAAAAAGTAAAAAGTAAAAAGTGACGGTGCACCTTTTGCTTTTTACTTTTTACTTCTAAAGGCAAATGTAAGCGGGGCGTATCTTTTACGCTTTAAAAACTATTTTGTTTTAAGAGAAAAGATTCCCTACCTTGGAATCTAAGTGTCTGGGAACATATTACCAACACTTACAAATTGCTCATCAATAACGACCAACTATGAAAAGTGTTCTTTACTTGCCTCTATTGCTTCTCACATCCTTTGTTTTTGTTCAATGTACGGCCGTCAAAAGCATGAAACAGGCCGAAGCAAACAAGGAAACGATCCGTCTTTGGTTTGAGGAAGGCTGGAACCACAACCGCAACGAAGAACTTATCGAAAGGGTATTCCATTCAGAATGGAACGATGGTAACCCACTGCACCCAAGCCAGATTACTGGTTATGAAGGAATTCGGCAACTTGTCAAATTCTACCAAGAGGCTTTTCCAGATGCCCATTTTACCATTACCCATGTCTTTGCCGATGCAAACAGAGCGGCAATTAGGTATGAAGTCGAGGCCACTCACCATGGCGATGCCTTCGGTATTCTGGCCACAGGAAAAAAATTCACCTCTACAGGATTGGTGCTTTACGAAATGCGGGACGGTAGAATTTACCGCAGTTGGCAGGAACTGGATCTGATGGGGATCATTAACCAGTTACAAGATTGAGTGGGTATACTCCAATTAATAGCCAATTATTTCACCCGGCTCAAATATTGATTGGCACTTTCCTATTTTTGGCGCATTATAGATTAACATCAGGATATCTTTTGGATTCCCAATCCTGAATCATCAAGTGTCCCAGTGCCAGCTCAACTAAAACCATCAAAGAATAAAATTGCGTTTGTGGTACCGTACCGCTTTGTGCCACCGACTAATGGAGGCCATAAAGCTGCTTTTGGGTTCTGCGAGTTTTTATCAAAACAGCTTGACGTAGTATGTTTTTCAGCAACCAACAACCAAATAGACCCACCACCACCATTCCCTCTAATAAATCTTTTTCCTGATAACAAGCTAAAGTACATCAACCCCTTTTTGTTACTGAAATTTTATAGGGTATTCAAACTACAGAAAATAAAAACCTGTGTACTTCACCAACATTTCATGGGCTTACTACTATGGCCTTTGTTGAAATGGATGGGTGTTCCAATGATAATTTATATTCAAAATATTGAATTTCAGCGTTTTAAGAGCATGGGCAAATGGTGGTGGCGGTTGATGTACTGGGCAGAGCGATTGGTTTACAAAAAGTCAGCACAGCTGTTTTTTATCTCAGGCGATGACCTCAAAGCAGCAATCGGGATTTTTGATCTTGATCCAAGCCGGTGCACGGAAGTGGCCTATGGCACTTATTTGAAATCCCCTCCCAATGGACATGTTGAAGCCCGGAGTAGGGTAGTTGCCCGACATGGGTTGGATGAAAAAAAATTCCTGATCCTGTTTTTTGGACCGCTGTCCTATCAACCAAATATGGAGGCAGTTAGCACAATTGTTGACCATATTGCTCCATTATTGAAACATAAAGCCGACTTTTCCTTTAAATTCCTTATCTGTGGCGGGGGATTGCCCACGGAAAAAAAAGGGTGGATTGAAGGTAATAACGTCGCCTACTTAGGTTTTGTAAAAGACATTAAAGAATATGTAGAAGCAGTTGACCTCGTCATCAATCCAGTGACAACCGGTGGAGGCGTAAAAACAAAAATTGTGGAAGCTATTGCTTTGGATACAACGGTCTTGTCAAGCATTAGTGGGGCAGTTGGAATGAACATTTCTGTCTGCGGTGAAAAATTAATTGAGGTGCCAGATAATGATATTGAAGCTTTCTCTGACGGAATAATCTGTTGTTATAAAAAAGCGACTTCAAAAACCCCAAACTATTTTTATGAATATTATTTCTGGGGGAATACCATTCAAGGAGCAGTTGATGTGTTAAATAGTATTACGAATGACGATACTTGAAAAGTTTTTGCAATCGAAGTTGATGGATTCAATGTTAGATATGTAGAAGTGCAATTTTTGTCTTACAGCTCGTTTAAACTAAATCAGCAATCCATTTTGAATTATGTTATAGTTATTCCAGCGTACAATGAAGAAAAGTTCATTGGTGAAGCTATTGAATCGATTGTTGGGCAAACACACTTGCCAAAACAATTGGTTGTGGTAAACGACGGTTCAACTGACAATACAAAAGCTGTTATCCAAGCTTATAGTGATAATTGCCCGTGGATTACACTAGTTAGTGATGAAAAGGCGACTATACATGCTGGTGGGGCTAAAGTGGTTCGTGCATTTTTTAGAGGCTATGACTCCATCAATGTAGATTATGAGGTGGTGGTGAAAATGGACGCTGATCTTATTATGCCTCCTGATTATTTTGAAAAAATCATGGACATGTTTGCTGCTGACCCCAAGGTGGGCATCGCTGGAGGCATCCATCAGGTTCTAAACAAAGGCAAATGGGTTTTTGAGAATATGGCAGACAAGGATCATGTTCACGGAGCTTACAAATCATATAGAAAGGCTTGTTTTGAAGATATAGGAGGTCCGCGAAAGTCCATGGGATGGGACTCACTTGATGAATTGATAGCCCGGTATAAAGGCTGGGAGATACAGACTAACTTAAACCTTCTGATAAAGCACAGTCGAGTTATGGGAACAGAAACAGGCCTTGTTAGAGTCAAATTTCAGATTGGTTGGTCATGGTACAGAATGCGTTATGGCTTTTTTATCGCAATCACCAGTGCTATAAAATTGGGAATGAATATGTCGCCAAAAGGCGTGTCAGGTATAGCAGCATTTATTGGTTGGTTTCAAGCTTGGTTGCGGGGGGATGAATTTATTGTCAGCAATAAGGAGGGACGTTTTATACGTAGGTATAGGTGGCGGCGGATGGTGGAGAAGTTAAAAAGTGTGGTATGAAAGAGTAGTTATAGGAATACGTAAGGATTTTGTTAAAAATATGTTGTTGGTGGTATTCTCTACATTTTGGATATTTTTTTTCTAATCTCAGTGAGAAATTGGTGAAATAATATATTTAGGTCTTCGGATATTTTAAAGAAGAGAATTGTAGGAATAAATAAGATTGCGACTATTGAGCATTTAATAAAAATGTTCAATAAAGGCGAATTACTTATTTCTGGAATGACGGCTGCTATTGAATACGATAATATGCCAATACATAATACTCCGATAAATCGAATTGAAAATGGTTGAATTTTAAATTTTGCCCATATGAAAATTAATTTGCACAAATTAAAAACAGTTAAAGATATTAAAGTAGCCAAAGCTGCACCCGTTATCCCCATCGTAGGAATTAGCAAAGAATTTAATCCAAAATTTACAACACCTAAAACAATAACAATGTATAGGTTATATGAATAATATGGTGATTGTGCGATAATCTGAGAATTTATACTGGTTGCCATGTCAATAATTTTTGCAATACCTATAAACAATACAACATATTTGCCAGGTCTTAAAATGTCGGGCTTAGAAGTAAGCATGAATATTAGATCTATTGAGACCCATATGGCAATAAATATCATAAGGCCAATGATAAATAAAATCAAAGAAGATTTTTTATAAACACTACTAATATTATCAAAATCTTTTTTAACATAAGATGATGCTATAATGGGAGAAACGATAGGGAGAATAGACCTTGCAGGTATTTCAATAGAACTGGCAATGAACATACTTATAAAATAAGTGCTATTATCTTTTATATCTAAAAGTGTCGGTATCATAATCCCATCTAATCGAAATGCTAGCATGCTTCCTAAACTGCCCAGTATTCCATATAAAGAAAAACATCCGATTTTTTTTAATTGCACCTTATTGAATATTTGGTAGCTTGGTGTTTTCCAACGCCACTCACCGATAAAACGAAGGTAACCAATCAAACAAACAGTAATCAGCAAGTGGTATCCTATAAGGCCATATAAAAATTCTGAAAGATTAATGAACCCTGTACTAGAAAGAAAAACAAAAATGGGAATGGAAGCTTTAGGAATTAAATTGTAGAAGATACTTGGGACGACTATTTTTTGGAAGTTTGATGTATAATAATAGAACAAATTATTGAGAATGACTAAAAAGCATAATATGCCAATTGGGTGCTTGAATTTAAGAAAAAGTTCAACATTAATTCCCAACTGAACCAATGTTGATAAAATAAATTCCTTAAAAAAAAATATTATGATTAGAGAAAGTATGAAATTGAAAAGTGCGGCAATGAAAATAAATGTCAAAAACCCATTGTGTTTATCTTTATTAGACCGAAAATATGGAAAAAATCGAACAATTGTTGAAATAATTCCTCCCGAAGCAAGTGGGTATATGAATGTAGCGGTAGAAATGAGAAACATAGCAAGGCCATGGGCATCTTGATCCAATGGGTAAATATATAGCGTGCTCAAAATGCCAAAGGCTGCGCCAAAATAATTGATGAAACTGTTTCTTATCCCTTGACTTTTTATTATGCCCATAATTTTAAGAAGGCTATGCATCTAATGTTTTGCAAACATACGTTAAATAAGAGATAGGCATGAACTCGGTAACTAAAATTTGCAATAAATAGACTTGTTTCGTTATGAGAATCAATGATTTACAAATAAAATATTTCAATAAATTGAATTTTATATTTTCGTAAAATATAAATAAATCATTTGTTACAAATTGACAATCAATCAATTACAAAATTGAATTTAAATTTATTGAATAATAAGATTTTTATGCAATTTTTCAAACTAAATAAAAAACAATTAGATGCTGATAATCAGTTAGTTACGGCAAAACAAG
>JAJCYI010000104.1 GCA_029263015.1 Saprospiraceae bacterium
CAGCCTCCGATGGGCCGGACGAACACATCTGGCTGGTCAAGGTCACGAACGATGGTTGTCTTGAAACCATAGATTGTGGACTGGTACCAACTTATGAGCCTGCTCCCGAAGTCGAAATATCCGTTTCTCCCAATCCATGCAAGGAAAGTGTGAACATTGTTGTGAAAGACTACCTGCCGAAGAATGCAAAAGTGATACTCTACAATTCGGTTGGCCAGCCGCTCAAAGTCCAAACTATTGTTTCTGGGTGGAACAACCTCCGGCTGGACGGGCTGCCACCGGGGCTTTATTTTTATGAAATACGGGACAGCGGGGTGCTGCTGGAAAGCGGTAAGCTGGTGAAGGTGGAATAGTGAATTGATTGATTTATGATTGATAAAGGCTTGACGCAACATCATTTATCAATCATGAATCATAAATTTTCTCTGTCCAAAACTTTTTACTTTTTACATTTGCCTTTCCTGCACATCATCAGGTAGTTTACTTTCCTCACATCATGGCAAAACGTAAAAAGACCCTTTCAAACAAAACGAACTTGAATTTTTCCAGCGGCGGCAATTTTGTCAAACGCTGGAGCTGGATCATCTTTGCACTCGGTGTCGTGCTTTATTTGAATACCCTCCGCCACAATTATGCGGTGGACGATGCCATTGTTATTTACGACAATGAATTCACCACCAAAGGATTGGCAGGTATTCCCAGCCTATTGAAGTACGACACTTTCCGGGGATTTTTCAAAGTAGAAGGAAAGGAATCGCTCGTTTCTGGTGGCCGTTACCGGCCCCTCACGCCGATGATGTACGCGGTAGAAGTGGAACTGTTTGCCCAGAAAAAGAAGGACGAAAAAGGACAGGTCGTCATCGACAAAGATGGAGATGAAGTATTTGATCCAAATGAAGATGGGAAATTAAATGCCGTGAAATTTGTCGGGCACTTAATCAATGTGCTTTTATATGGCTTGACCGGTGTGGTGCTTTTTTGGCTGTTATTGCAAATGTTGTCGCCCGGAAAAACGCCAACGGCCTGGAATAATTATGCCGCGTTTGTAGCGATTGCCACAACGTTGATTTTTGTGGTCCATCCTGTTCATACGGAGGTGGTTGCCAATATAAAAGGACGGGATGAAATGTTGAGTTTGCTGGGCTGCCTGGCGGGGCTTTATTTCTCCTTAAAATCATTTTACGAAAAAAAACCAATATTGAATTTAATTGGTGCATCGCTGTTTCTTTTGGCTCTTTTTTCAAAAGAAAATGCGATCACATTTGTGGCAGTAATTCCGCTTACTTTTTATTTTTTTACAAAAGCAAAATTCAAGGATATATTTATTAAAACATTGCCTTTTTTAACACTCGCCATAATTTTTGTTTTTATCCGAGGGAATATTTTAGGCTGGGATTTGAGTGGTGAACCGCCTCGGGAATTAATGAACAATCCTTTTTTGAAATTAGTCGGTAACCAATATGTGAATTTTACCAGTGGTGAAAAATTTGCAGCTATATTTTATTCTTTGGGTTATTATATAAAACTGCTCATTGTCCCCCATCCACTCAGTCACGACTACTATCCGAGAGCCGTGGAATTAATGGCTTTCACCGATTGGAGGGTCGTCTTGAGTGCTTTTGCATATATGGCGCTGGGCGTTTATGCACTGATCCGTATGCCTAAAAAAGACCCTGTCAGTTATGGTATTTTATTTTATCTCGGTACTTTATTTTTAGTATCGAACATTCCTTTTCCGATAGGTACGAATATGAGTGAACGGTTTTTATACATGCCGTCTGTGGGATATAGTTTGGTCATTGCGATATTACAGTTCCGTCTGTTTGGCAAAAGAAAAATACCAAATAAAACCATGATTAGCGGGTTGGTATTTATAGGAATTTTTTCATTTTTAACCATAATAAGAAACACCGCTTGGAAAGATAATTACACTTTGTTTTTAACCGATGTAAAAACAGTCCCGAACAGTGCTAAATTGCGCAATGCAGCTGGCGGTGAATTAATTGCACAATCTGTTCTACCAGAAAATTCCACGAATAAAAACAATATGCTGAACGAGGCGGTCGGGCATTTACAGGAAGCCATAAAAATCCACCCAGGTTATAAAAATCCTTTTTTGCTTTTGGGCAATGCCTATAATTATTTGCAAAATTTTGAAGCATCCATTCAGGCTTATGAACAAGCCCTAAAACTCGATTCAAATTATGAAGAAGCAAAAAATAATTTGGGCATTACCTACCGGGACGCTGGAAGGTATTATGGGGAACAAAAAGGCGACTTGAATAAGTCGTTGCAATATTTATTAAAAGCACACGAGATGCGTCCAGACGAATATGAGACAGTCCGTCTTTTGGGCGTGGTACATGGTGTTGGCGGGCAGCCCCAAAAAGCAGTTGAATATTTTGCAAAAGCATTGGAACTCGTTCCTGACGATGCTGACGCTTTATACAACTTGGGCAGTGCCTACCACAATACAGGACAGCCTGAACTGGGCGAGCAATACATCCAGCAGGCGTTAAAAATAAATCCGAATATTGCGCAGGAGCGACGACAACGGTGATAGAGTCGATAGTTATGGATTATGCAAAATGCCAGACGAAATGCCTTTCCTGTTCGGTTAGGTTGTGTTCAACAACAGGTGTAATCTATAAATTTATCTAATTTAGCCTTTCTGTTCTACTTTAAGATTTCAAAAAAGATTTCTATGAAAATTACTTATACCCACTGGATGCTCAAACTGACAAAAAAATCGCTCATAGCAAGCTTGGTTATCTTTTGTTGCCTATCGCTGAACGACCTCAAAAGCCAGGTAACATGTACTTATACTATTGACATGTTCGATTCCTTTGGCGATGGCTGGAACGGGCATATTCTCACCGTTACCTCGAATGGAGTGGTGACGACCCACACATTGCCGACTGGTTCTGCGGGCACTTCTACTTTTCAGGTCACGCAAGGCGAACCCGTCATCCTGGAATGGACACAAGGGGCTTTCATAACCGAACCAAGTTTCAACTTGTTGAACCCCGATGGGTTGATCATTTTCCAAGCGACGTCCATCGTCCCCGCAGGCGAGCTGTACAACGAATTGGGTTTTTGCCCGAGCTGCCCCGCACCCGATCCAGATGTTCTTTTCATTACCCAAGTAACTGATACTTCGGCTTTTGTGAACTGGTCGAACGTAAACCCCGCTGACTCTTACATTGTCGAATACGGGCCATCTGGATTTCCGATAGGCGCAGGTTTGGTGGAAGAAACGGTCAACTCGGCCATCACGCTGGATAGCTTAAATCCATGCGTTGAATACGAAGTTTATATTTCAGCCAATTGTGGCGTGGACAGTATATCTGTGGCGCTGGGGCCATTTTCATTTACTACAGATTATATTCCGTCAGCACCTGGAGACACGTGTACTTATCAATTTGAATTGTTCGATTCGTTCGGGGATGGCTGGAACGGCTCGATCCTCACGGTGGACCATAATGGCACTTCGACTGATTATACGATCAATACTGGCGACGAAGCCTTTTTTGATTTTGATGCCATCAGCAATTTGCCGATCCAATTTGGCTATTCGCCCGGTAATTTTGAAAATGAAGTAACTTATAATATTATCGACCCAACAGGGCTGACCCTTTTCTCAGATGGGCCTTTCCCTCAAATCGGAGACAATGTATTCACGACTATAGCATGTCCAACCTGTCCGCCACCATTGAATGTTGAGACAGCAGATGTGAATGCCACCAATGCAACTGTTTCATGGGTAATTTTCCCTGGTTCCGTAGGCAATTTTGTCATTGAATATGGTACGATGGGTTTCACAAGAGGCACGGGAACAGTCATGACAGTACCAGCTACGGAATCATCGGCAGTGCTGAATGGATTGATGGAAAACACTTGGTACAATGTGTACATCGAATTGGATTGTGGAACAGAATTTAGCAAACCGATTGGTCCGCTCATGTTTCAAACGGTCTGGCTGGTTGATGTTGGGGTCACGAATATCACCCCGAATGCCAATGACTTTTGCAATCTCGGCGCAGATGAAATGATTTATGTTGACCTGAGTAATTTTGGCCAACTCCCAGAAACACTTTTTGAATTTTATTTTTCGGTAAATGGCGTTGCTGCGAATATCCCAATTCCGATGGATGGGTTGTTTACTGGCGTGGTCGGCAATGACAGTACTCAGAATATTGCCTTTGAAACCACCTGGGATTTTTCACAGCCCGGTCCATACGTCATAGAGGCTTGGACGGAGCTGGAGGGCGATAGCGATGTGTCCAACGATACTTTTCGGGTAGAATTTTTGAATGCATTTGCAAAACCAGTGAGAGAAGATTTTGAGGACGGCCAAATGCCCGAAGATTGGACAACCGAAGAGTTTTTTCCCATTTACGGACCGATGAGCCACAACAACGATACCTGGATCATCGCCGATAATGTTTATTCATTTGACCCAACCTTCAACTTGACATCCACGAGGATCGGACCTGTTTTCGCTGGTGATACGCTTTCGTTCGATTACCGCTATGTTGACTTCTTTGATGGAACGGTAGCGACCAATCTCTCCGATGGCGATATGCTGGAAGTCCAGATTTCGGATGATTGCGAAGAAAGCTATGAAACGGTTTTGACAATCAACAGCAGCAATCATGTGCCCACCACTGACATGACCAACCATATTATCCTCCTCGATGATTATGATGGCCTGACCATCAATGTCAGGTTCTTGGCCACATGGGGAGATGGAGATTACTGGGTTGACCTCGATAATATAAATGTATCAGGTTGCCCGATTTCCTTTGGCTCTATTGTGGATGTGGAAGGTACATTTGACAGCGACTCCACGGGAAGCATCTCCATCGAACCTGTTTCTGGTATTGGTCCTTATCATTTTGAATGGAGCAATGGAGATACGGCCACTGCCGAAATTAGCATCCTCGAAGGACTTATGCCAGGCTCTTATACTGTAGATATAACGGATACCTACGGATGCCAAGAAACAGTGAATTTCGAAGTAGGTGTGCTTGTTGCAACCGATGAACTTCATGGCGTAGAGGAAATATCTTTGTTCCCCAACCCCACATCGGGTATGGTTACTTTGGATGTTTCTTTTACCGAGACGATGGAATTCCAGGCAAGGGTCTTGAACCTGAGCGGCCAAGTGATCTTTGAATCCATGCGATCCACTGCTCAGTCTTTCCGTGAGCAACTTGATTTAAGCAACCAGCCTTCAGGTTTGTACATCCTTCAAGTGGTTGCCGATGGCAAACCGTACCACGCTAAACTGATGGTGACGAAATAGAAATTGATGAATTGGAAATAAAATGGGGGATTGTTGTAATCGACAATCCCCCATTTTATTTTTGTACCATTATTAAAATGTGGAAACGTCGAAACCATGAAGCTGCTCAACCATTTGACCATCCAACCGTTTTCTCTGAATGGTTATTGGGACGATCAAAAAATTAGGAATTAAAAAATTGAAATATTTTGAAACATTTGATAATCAATGGGTTAAACAATTTCTAATTTCTAATTTCTAATTTCTAATTTCTAATTTCTAATTTCCCTGCCTTGCCGGCAGGCAGGTAATTTCTAATTTCTAAACTCAGAACATGAAGATAGGAATAGTATGCTACCCAACTTTCGGAGGCAGCGGCGTTGTGGCCACTGAGCTTGGAATCGGGCTGGCTGCCAAGGGGCATGAAGTCCATTTTATTACCTACCGGCGCCCGGCAAGGCTCTCCACCTTCCACACCAATGTGTTTTACCATGAGGTGACCGGGGAAGATTATCCCTTGTTTGAATATCCGCCTTACGATACGGCGCTTGCCAGCAAGTTGGTAGAGGTGGTGAAATACGAAAACCTCGACCTGCTGCACGTCCACTATGCAATACCTCATGCAACGGTAGCCTATATGGCCAAAAAGATATTGCTCCGGGAAGGGCGTTATATACCTGTTATTGTTACCCTTCATGGAACTGACATTACACTAGTAGGTGACAACCCCGCTTTCAAGCCAGTTGTGGAGTTTGCCATCAACAAATCAGATGGGGTCACCGCAGTTTCTAAGTTCTTGAAACAAAAAACCCTCGATAAATTCCAGATAGAAAGTGACATTGAAGTGATCTACAACTTCATTGATTTCGACCGATTCAGAAAGATTGACAAGGATCATTTCAAAAAAGCAATAGCCCCCGATGGAGAACCCATTTTGACCCATGTCTCCAATTTCCGAAAAGTGAAAAGAGTGGAAGACGTGATCCAAGTATTTGCAAAAGTATATCAGCAAATCCCCTGTAAACTGATGTTGATCGGTGATGGCCCCGAACGCCGCCATGCCGAGGACCTGTGCCGGAAAATCGGCCTTTGCCACGAAGTCAGATTTTTGGGAAAACAAGATGCGGTAGAGGAATTGTTGGCCATTTCCGACCTGTTTATCATCCCTTCGGAAAATGAAAGTTTTGGCCTGGCGGCACTCGAAGCCATGGCCTGCGAGGTACCGGTTATTTCTTCCAATGCCGGCGGTTTGACGGAGGTGAACATTCACGGAGTGACTGGGTTCGTCAGCAAAATAGGAGATGTTGACGATATGGCTCGCAATGCCATCACAATACTCGGTGACAACAACGTTTTAAAAAAATTCAGGACAAATGCCCTCAAACAGGCCGAACGGTTTGACATCCAGCACATCCTGCCAGAATACGAAAATTATTACCAGCAAGTATTGGAACAGTCGGCTTTGTTTGTTGAGTAAGGGAGCGGAAACTAAAAGCAGCGTATCTTGGAACTCTCTACCGTACACTTTTTAAAATTATTCAATTTCCTCTTTTTCAATTGTGACAAATGGTTTGGCATTGCCCGATCGGACCGGCGCTAAGCCGATCCGACCGAACAATTTTGAACAGACACACCATTTTCTCCTGTAACG
>JAJCYI010000105.1 GCA_029263015.1 Saprospiraceae bacterium
CTTGTTTTGCCGTAACTAACTGATTATCAGCATCTAATTGTTTTTTATTTAGTTTGAAAAATTGCATAAAAATCTTATTATTCAATAAATTTAAATTCAATTTTGTAATTGATTGATTGTCAATTTGTAACAAATGATTTAATTATATTTTACGAAAATATAAAATTCAATTTATTGAAATATTTTATTTGTAAATCATTGATTCTCATAACGAAACAAGTCTATTAAATAAAAGCAGTTGAAATTAATTTTTCATGACCGACCCAATGATCTTTTTCTCACCAAATTTTAATTCATAATAAAATACACCCAACGGCAAATCAGAAATTAAAACTTGCCCTTTAAATGGTGTGTTTAAATTGGCAGGCCAAGATTTTTTTAAAAGTAAAATGCCATTTAAGCTGTATATTTTTATATCAATTTTTTCAGCGGTACTATTTTTAATACTGACCGTAAATTCATTCTTCGCAGGGTTTGGGTATACTAAAATATCTGAACCTCTCAATTTAAAATCCATCACAATAGGAGAAGTATAACTAAATATATTTGAAGCTTCTATTATTTTTAACCGATAAAAATTAGTGCCTATATTCGGCTCGTGGTCAGTGAATTTATACTCACCCGTGTTATTGGTATTTACGCTTCCGATTGTTTTAAAACCAAAAATAGAATTCCCTCTTTCCACCTCAAAAGCAACAAGGTCTTTTTCAAAAATAGTCTGCCATTCTAATTCCACAGCACGATCATGTTTTACGCCTCTAAAATATTCAAGTTCAAAAAAATCATCTTCACAATATGGAAAAAGCCCCACAGTTGCATTACCCTTCAAACCTGCTGCATCGGTCACATTTAATTCAACTCGATACCAATATATCTCATCATTACAACCAAGTGGGGAAATAAAAAAACTGGAGGCTTTTTCTTGTTCAATCAAATCCGTATGTTCATGAGAGTCATGGTGTAAAAATGTCCGCCATTCATAAATTAATTCAGCAGGCCCGTGTTCTGCATCTGTTGCCATTCCATTTAATTGGATCAAAGTTGTGCGGTTTAAATCATAAAATGAACTATCGGGTAAACTGGTAATCTCAACCTTGGGCGGTGTATTATTTAATGAAATTAATAATTCAGTAGTTCGGGTCTGCCCAGCAGTGTCAGTTACAGAAAGTAAAACTGGAAATGAGCGTGGGGAATTTCCAGAAACTGAAAAAGTATGAACGGGGGTTATTTCATCGCTTTCGATCCCATCGCCAAAAATCCAATGATAAGTCAGCGGGGCATTGGCAGGGGAATAGGAACCTGCTGCATCAAAATGAACTTCCAATGGGGAAGGCCCATAACTCCGATCGGCCTCAGCAATCGCCACAGGTGCCGGTGTGCCTCCGTAACAGATTTTCCGTAATTTACTGTTTTTAAAATCAATGTAATAAAGACAACCATCAATAGGGTTTTCCGTCAATGAAACAATATTGCTGGCAGCAGAATGAAAGATTTCAATATTTGTCGGAATGTGTTCTTCATTAAAATCAATGGTTCTAATCCAACCATGATAATCTGGATGAAAATACCTGTCTTTGTATTCTTCAGGAAAATGGTCGCCCTGATAAAAATGTCCTCCCAAACTAGAAATGCCAATGAAAGGAACTCCTGCCACTCCAGACTGTGGATCGTCGATGGAAAGTTGGATGGGTGTCCCTGAATCATCATACGCGGGAATCCATGCTTCTGGCAAAATATTGTCGTCCTTGTTTCGATAAGCCAGCATTGGCCGACTATGCAAAAACGTATTTATTTCGGCTGGAATTGGAATATTGGAGTCACATGGATTTGGGAACAAATCATCCGTTTGTAAAAATGGCGGCGCAATTAAATCACTGAAAAGAAAATATTCTTCTTGACAACCGACCACCCCAAACAATGGATTGGGAAGATCACGATTTGGTTTATTTTTTGAAACATAACTCGTTTGCATTTCAAACCCCTCGTAAATAGGCCAGCCAAAGTTCTGCCCTCCTTCAGTGGAAATGTTTAGCTCCTCCCAATAATTGGAACCGACATCGCCAATGAATATTTTCCCAGGATTTCCATCTCCAGGAAAATGGCTGCCAGAGTTGGGCTTCACAACAAACCGGTATGGGTTTCTCAAACCCAACGCCCATACTTTTGAACGTGGTGCATTCGGTGAAGCAGGGTCGTAAAATGGATTACTGGATAAACCTTCTCCTGTATTTGGGTCAATGCGGATCAACTTTCCGCTGAGGCTATTAACTAATTGTGATCGAAATGCACCTACATTTTCAGCTTCCCTGATTATTCCATCTTCCGATGCTTGCACAAAATAAGTATCCCCACTTCCACCAACATCTGCCCAATCAGGATGACCTGTGTCTCCACAAGTAGCGAGCAATGTGCCATCCGTTCCAAAAGCCAAAGTGCCAACTCCATGCGTTTTAAACAATAGTGGAAATCCTGTTTCTTTTGTCGCACCCACCAAAACTTTTCGGCTTCCAGGAACAATGGTTTTAAATCCGTTATTTATATCAGCAGTAAAGCGCGTAATCCGTCCAATGGTCGCTTGGTCTTTAACGGTGACGGAAGGATCATAATCTGGCATTCCAAAAAAAAGAAGGTGATGCCGATCCATGACATAAAAAAGATACATCTTTCCATTATCAAGAAACCCAGGATCGAGTACAAAACCCAACATCCCCATGTCCCACCAATTGGCAACTTCTTCAGAAATATCAATAACGGGTTCGGGCAAAAGAACCCCATTTGTGTCGAGCATAAAAACCCGACCGTTTCTTTCCCACAAAAAACCCCTCCCTTCCCCGTCGAAGGTGGTGCCACAAAACTGATCTAAGTTTGACAACACAAGTTCATCATAAAACCCATCTGGCAACTGTGCATTGCCTGTTGCATTTATGAAAAAAAGAAAAAGAAAAAATATTTTAAACCGGGAAATCATAAGTTGAATGTAAATGGGTTGAATGAGGTTGTGGCTGCAAATAAAAGCAGTTTTGAATTGATATGTATTTCATCGATTCATTCTAAACTAAAAATGCCAACTTGACCTAGCATCAAGTTGGCATTTTTATCAATCAAACTTCAAATTTCTACAAAGAATAATTCAATGAAAGCCCAATTGAACGTTTTAAAGTGGTGAACTTAGTTGGCCCGCCGAAAGATGCACGATAACCAATACCTTTCCTGAAGTTCAATCCAAATTCCATCCTTCTCAAAAAGCGTATTCCAACACCGCCTTGGATGAAAAGACGCTGGTTAAAACTATCCTTTTGCCTGAACGTGATGTCAATTTCCTCAGCAGAGGAGGGATTGTCGGAAATGGCCTCGCTCAAAAAGTAGCCTTTGATATTGACTTCTCCGCTATGTGAATAGCCCATGTTGGTGCCTATGCCCCCATTGAACGAAAAGGTTTTACTGACCTGTTCTCGGAAAAGGTAAACACCTTCCAGCGCTATTTCTTTGTTGACAGCACTGACTTCTGCAAAATGGCCTTCCTCTTCCAACTCATACCTTGCCTTGTCAATGCGGCCATCAATACTCAAAAGAGAAAGCTGAATCTCGGTATTTTGTTTCCCAACAGGAACGAAAGACATGCTAAAACGGAAAGTGCCGTTGTCGCACTCCATACTGACCAGTTCACCTTCAGAAAAGGGAAGTTCGCTGGCGTCAAAATCAACACCCGAAGCAGTACTCAGCAGGTATTTGTGGTCGAGGTTGTGCGGCATTTCGATATCGCCACCTAGTGTAATTCCCACGCTAGTCGCTGACAAAGATTGGGCTTGCAGTGCGGCACTAAATAGAGAAGTGATAGCGAGGAAAGTGAAAAGTCGATTCATTGATTAAGATTTTAGTTTTGGTTTTTGGGGTTAGATTTGGTTTGATTTGATGTAAAACAACCTAAAAACGAATGAGATAAATTTTTCCCTACTTCCGTAAAATAAAATAGGCGCACTTGGTAAATCAAGTACGCCTATTTTATAGCGGGTAAGAAACATCAAATCCTTAAATCCTCAAAATGGCAATCGGAACATTCCTTTTTTGAAAAGATAAACGTGGATGCATCGACAGAAGCGTTTGGCAAAAGTTTATCTATTGTCAAAGTGAAACGGGAACCATCTTTTCCAAACGATTTTATTCGTACAATTTCTAGCGTCTTTTTATCCAAGGTCAGCCGAATCTTGGAATAATCAGAATAACGGCTAGTTGGTTTAAATTCTATTTGTTGGATAACGCGGCCATTCTCAGCAAATTCATTCACCAGGGCATATATATAATTTTCCCACGTATATGCTCGGAGCAAGGCTTTCGGCGAACTGATCGTCCCTTCCTCTCCATCTTCTTCTGCATCGTTTATCTGGACTTCTTTATTCTTTTCAATGTACATCCACACAGATTCGCCATCAGAAACGATGGTCCGGCCTTCTAACGACAAACGGTATTTTTCACCTTGCTGCAAAAGGATTCCGTTTTCAGAACTGGCAGGTTGTTCAGGATATTCTATTTCCAATACAAAGTTGGCCTGAAGGCTATTGTAGCCATCATATTTCTGGCGCATATTTTCAAGCACTGCCCTAGCCATAGGGTCAGAATCTTGGTTGGTGGTAAAATTTTGTGCAGAAATGCTAACCGAAACAATGGAGAAAAAGGAAAGAAAAAATAGTTTATGCATGATCTTGGTTTTAGTCATTAGGACTCATTCCCAAACGTAAAGACGAAAGGCTTATTGAATATACCACAAAGGTATCGGTTAAAGAATGTTAAAAACAGGTGGGTCGTAAATAAAAAAAGGCCGGAGCGACCTTTTGAAAACTTTTACAGTCGGGTGCCCCGGCTTCATGCGTAACTACTTATCTAAACAAAACTATTCCCTTGTTGGAGTTTTGAGTTGTTGAGTAAAAACATCGCACTGAGTACTCATTAACTTAAAACTCAGAACTTGTTCGCCATGACCAGCCAAACCGCAATTTCAAATTAATGAAAAAAGCAGAAAGGTCTCCGTCATCAAGGTTTGTCAAAGCTGCACCGGAAACAAACCGGTAACCTCCTTCCAATCCTATCTTCCACCATTTGAATGCGTTAATTTCAACTCCTCCTGATGGCTGTACGACAAACAACTTATCTTTATTTCCAGCACTATCTTTAACTTCTCCTCCTCCCAACATAAAACCAAAACCAGGGTGGATAACTTTTTCCCGGTTTGGGTGGTAATCCACAAAAAAGCCTTTGTGCTTGAAGTTATACCTGCCCGAATCACTTTCTCTCAATTGGACGGAACCAATTGTCTCCTCATTACCGAATCCGACAAACAAAATATTATTGAATTCAAAACCAAAAAAACCACCTTTGGTGGCTACTGCTTCTTCATTAAAAAAAGTAACACCACTGACAAAGCCACCCCAAACGCCAGTCATCTTTAATCCTGACTCGCCAAAGAGTGTTTCTTCCTGTTGGGCCATCAGGCCAGATACTGCAAAAATTACTGTGAGAACTACTGATGAGAGTTTTTTCATGTACCTGGAATATTTTCCGAAAGTACACCACCAGAGACATTAATTACAACCAAGGGTTGCCTGACTTAGACGAAGGCTATGAAAAATTAGAAGGAGGTCAATGGCTCAGGAATGAGGTTTAAACAAAATGTACAAACAAGCGAAATATTATTGTTCCAATCGAGGCGTCAAAACGGGCGTCATGCCAGGCATAACAACCATTTTGACAACAAAGAGTGGGACAAACCTGCCTGCCGGCAGGAAGGAAGATAAAGTATAGTTGTATGTTTTACTTAGAACTCATTCCTGAGCTTCGAGGAAGTTTTGGAACTTCCTCGAAGCCCTCTATTACGTCAACTCATCGCGGAGTTTGCGCCGAAGAATTTTACCCACATTGGTTTTCGGCAAGTCATCTATGAATGCAACCTCTTTAGGCACTTTGTAGCCAGTAAGCTCAGAACGGCAATGTTTGATAACTTCTTCTTCTGTAAGCGACTTGTTCTTTTTAACAACATATACTTTTACGATTTCCCCAGATTTTTCACTTGGCACACCAATGGCGGCAACTTCCAGTACTTTAGGATGCCTTGCCACCACATCTTCGATTTCGTTTGGATAAACATTGAACCCAGATACAAGGATCATGTCTTTTTTCCTGTCCACTATTCTGAAATAACCATCCTCGTCCATCAGGCCAATATCACCAGTGCAGAGCCAGTCATCCACAATGGTTTTTTCCGTTGCTTCTGGTTGGTTGTAATACCCTTTCATCACTTGTGGACCTTTAATCTGGATTTCGCCGGTTTCACCAACTGGAAGAGGATTCAGTTTTTCATCCACTATCCTCAACTCAGTCGAAGGCGCTGGCAATCCAATATATCCTAACTTACCTGATCCATCTATCGGGCTGATCGTTGCTACGGGCGAAGATTCGGTCATCCCATATCCTTCCACCAGTGGAGAACCAGTCACTTTCTGCCATTTTTCTGCCACGGCCCGCTGCACTGCCATCCCTCCTCCCAATGCAAATTTCAAAGCACTGAAATCGAGGCTTGCAAAGTCATTATGGTGGAGCAAGCCATTGAAAAGGGTGTTCACCCCCGTCATGTTAGAAATCTTGTAATTTTTAAATTCTTTCATCAACGAAGGCAGGTCACGAGGGTTTGTCACAAGGACATTAAGCGCGCCCAAACTGAACAGCGCGAGGCAGTTTACCGAGAATGCAAAAATATGGTAGAGCGGCAAAGGAGAAAGCGCAATTTCTTCCCCATCAACAATGGCATTGCGAGCAGCAGCCCTTATCTGCATCATATTGGCCACGAGGTTTCGGTTGGTTAACATGGCTCCTTTGGAAACCCCCGTCGTGCCGCCAGTATATTGTAGCAAGATCACGTCACTGGGGTTGGATGCAAATTCTTTGATAGAAAATTTTTTGCCCTGAGCCAACGCTTCCTTAAAAGTAACTGCATTTGGCAGGTTGTATTTGGGGACCATACTTTTCACCTTCCGCACTACAAAATTGGTGAGCATGCCTTTTGTAAACCCAAGCATTTCACCAATGTTGGTCAATATGATGGTCTTTATTTGAGTATCCCCCAAAATCTTCTGGAGGTTGGCCGCAAAGTTCTCACATATAATAATGGCCTTCGCACCCGAATCTGTAAACTGATGTTTCATCTCTCTGGGCGTATATAATGGATTGGTATTTACAATCGTCAACCCTGCCCGCAGACACCCAAACAACGCAATAGGATATTGCAACATATTCGGCATCATAAGAGCTACTTTATCCCCAGGCTCCAATCCCCTCGATAAAAGGTATGCCCCAAATTGTTGTGATTTTTTATCCACCTGTTCAAAGGTCAATTCTTTTCCCATACAGGAAAAAGCAGGGTTTTTTCCATACTTTATAAATGTCGCTTCCAGCAATGCAACCAAACTGGGATATTCATCTGCATTTATATTTGCAGGTACGCCTTGCGGATAATTTTTTAACCAAGGTCTTTCGTCTGACATAATATTTTTTATTTTCGATTGATCATTTAAAAAAAAATATTCAAAAACGGAATTGTAACAAATAAAACGCTCATGTATAGTACTAAAAATAAAAATTTAGACCCGCATTATTGCTAAACAATTTTAAATAAAATTAATATTCAAAAGGTGTGTTTTTATTGAATAGACGCATCTATTTATATTTTCAATAAATCAAGTCAATAAAACACCTAAAAAAGTCAATACCGTTGCCACAAAACCAACCATAAATATATTATAAGAAATAGATAAAAAGCGGTATTTTTTATCAAGTACCTTTCCTAAATAATATAAGTCACGAGATAAATTTCCATATAATAATTCAGTATCATTAAACATTTCTTCCAGTAATTCCTCATATTTTTCAACCTTTAAGTTTACAAAATTCCCAAAAAAAACAATATTCTTTTTGGCCTCTTCAATGGGTGTTCCATCATTAATTAATGAGGTAACCTTTGGCCGGGCCGACAACACCGCAAAAATCAAAGAAGCCAAACCTGTCATTAAAAAAATAACCACGGGCATCAATACCGCTGGGTTTGTTTCTGTCATGTTTCGATAAGAAATAACGGAAATAATAACACTGATTAAAATAGCATTAACACTGATCATGATATTTGCCTTTTGATCGGCAATAGCACTCAGGTTTATATGTGTCCGGTAATTGGTCCGAAAAAATGTTTGCACCCCAGTATTGATGCGTGGCTCGAGACTGCCGAACATTTTATCTGATTTGGAAACGGGCAACTCTTCCCTTCTTTTTTGTTTTTCCAAACGCTGTTTAAGCGTCACAATATGGTTGGCAACGGTTGGTTCAAAATTCACCTTTGCATGGGAAGTATAAAACCTTACAGCCCGAAGTTTTTGCATAAGGGATTGCGACCATTCAATACGGTCAAATTGCGAGTTGAGTAAAAACTCTTGTTCCAGTTGAAACAAAGGTACATTTTCGAAGAATGCCTCCCCGTACAGCACCGAATTTATGGCATCCGAAAGCATTTGAACAGCCGCTTTTTTGGGAGGCTCATTTGCATGTACAGCTTTAATAGCCTCTAAGATCGGAGCTTTTTTAGCTTTGGTGAAATCATGCGCAGTAAAAAATTTTTCAGCCAGTTCCATGCTTTTCGGGGCAGGGTTCTGATAGTTGAAAAGGTAGCCAACGTTGTAAAACCAAGCTCCAAGAACGGCCACCTCCCACTCTCCCTCTGTTGACCCGTTGGCCTGGGCAAGCACGTTCACCGTTTTTACAATTTCATTCGTCTGCCGGTAAGAATGGAACACCAGCCTCGAATCACTTTTTTGATTGAATAAATTTAGAACGAACTGCCTAGCTAAAGTAGAAGTGTCAACATCAGGTGCAGCAGGCTCATTTGAAAAGTCAGTATTTTGGTTCATTAATGTTATTCTGGATTTCTTCGCAAGGTAATAGTATTTATCTAAAAAAAATGTATCCGAGGATTGCCAAATTGAAGCCTGGAAATTGAAAATTGAAAATTAATGAAAATATAATTTCGTAATCGGTATATTATCAATTATTTATAAAATGAACCCTGCGTCAATATTTTGTTTTCAATTCTCAATTTAGCGAAGACATTGAGCACCAAGCATCTATATCTCATCTACAATTCTTACCTTTGATGAGACGGTAAAGTTATTCAAGAATAATTTTATGATACTTTCCTTTACTTTTCCGTCCGAATATTGGAATTTAATTCTTTCAAGAGCGATGATAAAATAAATTGACGTTCTTGGGTGAATTATTTTTTTCTCTAACGAGGCGAAAAACGCAGGCATAGCAGGGTTATAGCGAGCCTGCCTGCCGGCAGGCAGGTGTTTTCAACAAAATTAGAGGGAAAAAGAAACAGCCAAGAATGTTCATTTATTTTATCACCGCTCCTTATAAAATCAGAAAATAAATATGGCAAATTTACTGGACCTTTTACAAGGACAATTGGATGATAATCTCATTGGTCAATTAAGCAATCAACTCGGTGGGGCAGATCATCAACAAACCGCAAAAGCAGCAGAAGGTGTGATGTCAACCTTAGTCAGTGCATTAGCAAAAAATGCAGCAAATCCTGAAAAAGCAGCTGGCCTTGACAAGGCACTTGACAAAGATCATGATGGCAGCATTTTCGATAACTTTAGCGACCTTTTGGGCGGCGTTTCACAGCCACAAAACACTCGTTCCACAAATGGCGCTGGTATCGTCAAACATGTACTCGGCTCTCAGAAAAGCGGCATGATTGATATGGTTAGCAAAATGAGTGGCCTTGATTCCGGCAATACAGGCAACCTCATGACCATGCTCGCCCCAATGGTAATGGGCATGCTCGGCCAACAAAAACGCCAACAAGGCTTGGACATCGGCGGAATCGCAGGGTTGCTGAGCGGCACCGTGAACCAACAGCGCAGCGCAGGAAACCCACTCATGGATATGGCTTCCCGATTCCTCGATAAGGACGGCGACGGTAGTGCCCTGGATGACGTAGCTGGCATGGTCGGCAAAGGACTACTGGGCAAACTCTTTGGCGGAAAATAGATTACCAACAAAAAATATTAAGACCAAAAAGGGTGTGAGCAATCACACCCTTTTTTATTTTCTATTTTTTCCAACTTCGAGGAAGTTTCAAACTTCCTCGAAGTTGGAAAAAATCAATAAAGCAGTAACATTGCAATATGAAATACCTCGACCTTTCTCCAGAAATAAAAGATGCCCTGAAAAATAAAAAGCCTGTTGTCGCTTTGGAGTCCACGATCATCGCCCACGGTATGCCCTATCCCCAAAATGTAGAAACGGCATTATTGGTGGAAAAAACCATCCGTGAAAATGGTGCAATTCCAGCAACCATTGCCATTATTAATGGAAAGATGAAAGCTGGCCTGTCAAATGACGAAATTGATTTTTTGGGGAAAGAAGGACAAAACATTCCCAAAACCAGCCGCCGTGACATTCCTTTTATTTTATCTAAAAAAGTGTCTGGCGCCACCACCGTCGCCGCCACGATGATTATTGCAAAAAGGGCGGGCATTAAAATATTTGCCACTGGAGGGATCGGCGGCGTACACCGTGGCGCTCCAAAAAATATGGACATTTCGGCAGATCTCCAGGAATTGGCAAACACCAATGTTGCCGTTGTTTGTGCTGGCGCAAAATCCATCCTCGATATTGGCCTGACACTGGAATACCTGGAAACCCACGGCGTCCCCGTGATCGGGTATCGGACAAATGACTTTCCAGCATTCTATACCCGCAAGAGCGGATTTAATGTGGACTATAAATTGGACTCACCAAAAGAAATTGCCGCGGCATTAAAAATAAAATGGAAGATTAAATTAAAAGGAGGTGTCGTTATTGCCAACCCCATCCCCGAAAAAGATGAACCTTCTTTTTTTGAAATGAAAAAAGCCACTGAGCAAGCTCAAAGAGAAGCGGGTTCAAAAAATATTAAAGGAAAAAAAATCACGCCTTTTTTATTGGGAAGAATAAAAGAATTGACAGGTGGGAAAAGTTTGGAAGCGAATATTAAATTGGTTTTGAATAATGCGAGGTTGGCGGCGGTGGTGGCGAGGGAGATGTAGGTTTTATTTTGGTTTATTCCTTTTATCTTTGGTGGGTTAAAGATGGAATTGTATTTGTGAAATACACGCAATATTGCGTGTAACACACGTTGGCATCAATTAAAAAAAATGACAAAAGAATTCACAAAAGAGAAAGGGTTTGACAATCACTTTTTTCTGGACAAAAAAAGACTAAAGAAGATTGTGGATATTATTTTGGCTAATGGAGATAAAAGGGGAATACAAACCAAAGTTGAAATTGTTTTAAAAAGAGAACCAACTGAGGAAGAAAAAAAGGTGTTTAGTATTTACAGAAATTTGTGTTCCATTAATTTGAGATAATAGGAAACGAGTACTTTATCAGAGCTGGAAATGATTACTATAATTCCAATGTAGGGTATAGAATAACAGAAGATGATAGTAAAGAATTGGGATTAAGTTTAGATGCAGAATTACAGGTTTTTATTGAAAGAACTTTGTCCACCTCCAATAAGACAATTAAGAGTTTTCTTAGAAGACTTGACAACATCCTTCCATTTGTTTTTATAATCATTATTGGTGCGTTAGTTTTTAAACTTAAACCTGAAATCAATATTAAAATATCAGAAGTAACGGTTGAACAGTTTTTTTGGTGGACGATTATTGTTTCGGTAATAGTTTGGATAATTGAATTCATATTCCAATCAATAAAACCATTTTCAAAAACATTTGAAGTTTACTATCCTAACAAATCTGTTTTTTACTGGGGCGACCAAATTGAAATATATGATAAGTTCAAAGAAAAAAACAGTAAAATATTTTGGGGGATAATAATTGGATTTATCGTATCACTTTTAGCTGGATTAGCAACTGCAATAATAATAAAATAAAAACTGTGGCTTACAAAGCATAGAAAAAAGAAGGAACAAACATGAAAGAGAAACCAATAAATATAGAATTTTATAATCAAGTTGTCAAACTATTGCAATCGGCAAGAAGAAGGGTTGTCCGCACAGTAAATGAGACAATGGTTCATGTTTACTATGAAGTAGGAAGAATGATTGTTGAAGAAGAACAATCGGGAAAAGACAGGGCGAAATATGGCAGACACCTTCTGAAAGAGTTGTCAAGTGTTTTAACTGGAGAATTTGGGAAAGGGTTTTCGGTAACGAACATCCAACAAATGAGGAACTTTTACATTGCTTACAAAAAACAACAGACAGTGTCTGCTAAATCTGAAAGGAATGAAAGGAAATTTGAGTTGAGTTGGTCTCATTATCTTCTGTTGATAAGAATTGAGGACATTGATGAGCAGAAATTTTATGAAATCGAATCCTCAAAAAACCAATGGAGTGTCAGGGAATTACAAAGACAGTATGATTCAGCACTTTATACAAGACTTGCGTTGAGTAGAAATAAAGACAAAATAAAGGAACTTTCGGAAAAAGGTTTGATAATCGAAAGACCTCAAGATGCCATCAAAGACCCTTACATTCTTGAATTTATAGGGTTGCCAGAGCAAAACGTTTATTCAGAAAGTGATTTAGAACAGAAACTGATAGATAAATTAGAACATTTTCTTCTTGAATTGGGAACAGGATTTACGTTTGTCGCAAGGCAAAAAAGAATATCATTTGACGATAAACATTTTAGGATTGACCTTGTATTTTACAATCGGATATTGAGGTGTTTTGTATTGATAGATTTGAAGGTTGGCGAACTAAAGCACCAAGATATTGGTCAGATGCTGATGTATGTAAATTACTATGACAGGGAATTGAAATTGGAAGAAGAAAACAACACTATTGGAATTATTCTATGTCAAAACAAAAGTGAGTCGGTTGTTGAATACACTTTGCCAAAAGACAATGAACAGATATTTGCGAGTAAATACAAAACTGTTCTTCCAAGCAAAGAAGAATTAAAGGCACTAATGAATGAAAGAAAAAAATAAAAGCCTGTCTGACAATGCATACTTGTCAAGTGTGGTTAAACGCCCCACACGAGATAAAAGTTTGGAAGCTAATATTAAATTGGTTCTGAATAATGCGAGGTTGGCGGCGGAAGTGGCGAGGGAGATGTAGGGTTGGGTTTGATTTTTATTTTTGGTGGTTCAGAGATGAAAATATATTTGTGAGATATGGCTAATTGTTGCATGTAGTACACGTTTTCAGCAATTAAAGAAAAACAGAAATAGCTTTTTCTAAAACTTGTAATTTAGACTTGTTCAATTTTTCATTTTTGCTGAGGATTAATTTTAAGTTACCCCAATTTTTAAACCAGAGACGTCGAATATTTAGTTGGTAAAAAATATGTTT
Organism: Saprospiraceae bacterium; assembly: GCA_029263015.1. Lineage (GTDB taxonomy): Bacteria > Bacteroidota > Bacteroidia > Chitinophagales > Saprospiraceae > UBA6168. The sequence goes on from JAJCYI010000105.1 coordinate 13,409, forward strand.
TCGTTCCAAAATAATGTTCGGCTGGCGGTATCCGGTTCAGGCTCGTGTGCCTGTGCCAAAAAGGCTGACTTCCATGTCGAAATCTGGTTTTGGTGGAGCTGGTGCTTTTGGGCAATCTCGTTCAGGTCCTGGCGCTCCTTGAGCGCTTCCAAAACCACTTTCAGCTTGAATTCGGCAGAGAATCTGCGACGTTTTTTTCCCATTTTGATGGCTTATTTTGCACTAAATTATCAACTAAGCCACTGGTTCGAAAATTGGGGGTAAGCATATAAGGGGCTAATACAGACAAGGGTCAATAATTTATATCATTATCAAAATCACTTCATTTATGAAAAATCATTACTTAAATATAGTACTCATACTGCTACTTACGTCTTGTGCCGGTGATGTGATGGACAAGCAATATTCGTACGAAACCTTTGAGGAAGATATAATTGAGATTAGGAAACAGATAACCAACGAACAGGCAGATTTACTTGAGCGAGCTATCAGGTTAGCTTATAAGGAAAAGCTAAATATTACCGATGGGACAAACTCAGAAATGATGACCTACCGATCATTATTGCACCTTCTCGAAAAAAGTCAAAAAGAATATTTGTTAAAGCAAGAAGAAGAACGGCGATTTGAGGAGATGAAACGACTAAGCATGTTGAGTTCACTACACATTATGATGTTATCCCTACAGGTACGCAAATCCAATCTCAGCAGTTCTGATTTTAGGGATTACTTTGAATTTAGCGGTTATATTTCTAACACTAGTCAATATGACGTAAAGGCGGTAAATGGAACACTTCATATCACCGATTTATTTGATAACGTGTTAAAGTCTATTGACTTGAGTTTTACTTTGGATATCCCTGCAAAGACTAGCGCCGGAGCATTGTTTACGAAGGCCGATTTCGAATGGGAGTATAACAGGTTCAATGATGTAGACGTCAGGTTGGCGAGAACGCCCTTAAGCGATCTTGAAGCTCACTTGGAAATAAAAGAGTTAATCTTAAGTGACGGCACGAGAGTCAAACGGTAAAGCCTATTTATAATAACTATATTCATTAAGCAATAGTCCGTGGGGTTATTTTTAGAACAATAGTTGGAAAACGTGGGCTTTTGAGAATCGGATTTTAATTATTTGCCTGTTTGGGGAGAACCCGAACACCCAAATAATTAAAAAACCTATCTGTTGCAGATTTTTCAAATGCACCAAATTTTATAAACATCTGAAAATCAGCGATTTAATAAAAACGGGACGAAACACGTGTTGCCATATTTTCAAATTTGTCCCCAAAACCGCCACGAACCATTGATGCTGTAAGTGGGTTATTGGTGCATTCCGAAATAAATACAAAAACTCATTCTGGAGTCAAGACTCAATTTTTTCTACATTATATCAAGACTGGACAAATAGAATTGGAATTGGGCAAGGTCTATGCAGATTTATTCGATTGGCGGCAAAAGGGAGATTATGGAGATTTTTTTGATTTCACAAAAGATGATGTCAGTACTATTTTGAAACCTACCAAACAGTTGATAGAAGCTATCAAAGAGGAAATCAGAAATGAAAAAAAGTGACAGGAAATAAAACATTGCTGGCAAATGGAGTTATGCAGTCATGGCTAATAGAATAATCTCCCTCATCCACTCCGCTTCTTAAAAAACTTCAACAGCGCATTCACATAAGGCTCGTCCGTGCGGATACTCACCGAATCAATTCCGCTTTTCGCAAAAACCGATTTAAAATAATCGAAATTGCCCCGGAACCACCCAGCATATTGGTCGCGCACGGTGGCCGAAGAAGTATCCAACCAGGCCAGTTCACCCGTCTCGGCATCCAATGCCCTGATCAATCCAATATTGGGCAAGCTCTCCTCTCGTTGATCGTATAGATGAATGCCGACAATATCGTGGCGGCGGGAGGCAATGCGGAGCGGATCTTCGTATCCTTTTCCCATAAAATCGGAAAGGATGAAACAGATACTCCGCTTTTTGATGACATTATTAAAATATCTGAGCGCCTCGCCAATATCTGTTCCTGTATCTTCTGGATGAAAATCAATCAGTTCCCGAATGATGCGGAGAATATGTGATTTCCCTTTTTTGGGTGGGATGAATTTTTCAATTTTATCTGTGAAAAATATAACGCCAACCTTGTCATTGTTCTGAATAGCGGAAAAAGAAAGCACCGCACTTATTTCCGTGATGATGCCCTGCTTAAATTGATTGGCTGTTCCGAAATAAGCGCTCTGGCTCATATCAATCAACAGCATCACCGTCAGTTCCCTTTCCTCCTCAAATATTTTCACATAAGGGTCGCCCGTGCGGGCAGTCACGTTCCAATCAATATTGCGGACATCGTCACCATATTGGTAGCTCCGCACCTCGCTGAACGACATACCCCTGCCCTTAAAAGCACTGTGGTATTCACCAGAAAAAATGTGCTTGCTCAAGCCTTTGGTCTTGATCTCGATCTTTCTGACTTTCTTTAAGAGTTCAGTCGTTTCCATGAAAAGCGGTGTATCGGTATGTAGGTTTACAGGTGCAAGGTGTATTGATATTTGAGTGTACCCCTTTTTTAATGTACAGTTGTACCTTGCACCATCATACTGGTTTCCCACAAAAAAACGCATTTAATGAAAAAGGAACAAGTACTCCGGCCACACGCCGAAACTATTTATGCAAAAGAATTGGCAGCCCTGGTCAAAGCTGACGACCATCCCCGCCCAACCAACTGGAAACTTTCCCCCTGGGCCGTGGTCACATACCTTCTCGGCGGCAAACTGGATGACGGGACGCTCATCGAACCAAAATATTTCGGCAAAAAACGTTTGATCGAAATTGCTGTGGCAACGCTGGCCACCGACCGGGCATTGTTGCTCATCGGAATACCGGGCACGGCGAAGACCTGGGTTTCTGAGCACCTCGCTGCTGCCATTTCAGGTACCTCAAAATTATTGGTGCAAGGCACAGCCGGCCTCAATGAAGAGGCGATTCGATATGGCTGGAATTATGCCGAACTTCTCTCCAAAGGGCCTTCCGAAAAAGCCCTCGTACCAAGCCCGGTGATGATCGGGATGAAAGAAGGAAAGATCACAAGGGTGGAAGAACTGACCCGCATCCCTTCTGAGGTACAGGACAACCTGATTACTATTTTATCGGAAAAGACATTACCTATACCTGAACTAAATACAGAAGTCCAGGCCATAAAAGGTTTTAACCTCATCGCCACCGCCAACAACCGCGACAAGGGCATCAATGAATTATCGAGTGCCCTCCGCCGCCGATTCAACACAGTGGTGATGCCGCTGCCCGATTCCCTGGAAGAGGAAGTGGCCATAGTAAAAACAAGGGTGGAAAAAATCGGTAAATCGCTGGAGCTACCTGCTAACTCTGCTCCTGCAAAAGAAATACAACGCCTCGTCACCATATTCCGGGAACTGAGGAGCGGCAAAACCGAAGATGGCCGCACCAAACTAAAAATGCCCAGCGCTACTCTCAGCACTGCCGAAGCCATTTCGGTGGTACACAGCGGACAGGCACTAGCGGTGCATTTTGGAGATGGAAAACTGAAAGCCCACGACCTGGCAGCCGGAATCACTGGCGCCATCGTCAAAGACCCAGTACAGGACAAAAATATCTGGCTGGAATATTTGGAAACAGTGGTGAAGGAAAGAAAAGGCTGGGGCGATGTTTATCGGAGTTGTAAGGAGTTGTTGTGATTGGGCAAGGGAATAATATTTTTTGATTACATTGGCAAATCAAATTAACCAAACCTAACGAAAACAGTAATGGTCTTAAATAAAAAACGCCTTCTGGCCGCCATTATGTTTACGGACATAGTCGGTTATACGGCGATGATGCAAGAGAACGAGAGAACTGCCGCAGTTGCGCGTCAGCGTCACCGGGATATTTTTGAGGAGGAACACAAACGTTTTGAGGGCGAGGTATTGCAATACTACGGCGACGGCACACTAAGTATTTTTCAAAGCGCCGTGGAAGCTGTGAAATGTGCCATATCGATGCAACAAGCTTTTCAGACCGGGACAAAAGTGCCGCTAAGGATCGGCATTCATTTAGGTGATATTGTTCTTGACGATAGTGATGTATATGGTGACGGTGTAAACCTTGCTTCCAGAATCGAATCACTTGGAGTTCCTGGGTGTGTCCTTATTTCCGATAAATTGAATTATGCTGTCAAAAGCCAAGGTTCAATCTCAACCAAATCAGTCGGGTTTTTCGAATTTAAGAATATTAGGGAACCTGTAGAAGTGTTTGCCATTTCGAATACAGGTATCCGAGTGCCCCACCGCTCAGAGATGAAGGGCAAGCTCAAGGAAAATAAAAAATCCATCGCGGTACTTCCTTTTGTCAACATGAGTTCCGATCCTGAAAATGAATATTTCAGTGATGGCATCGCCGAAGAAATCCTGAATGCCCTTGTCAAAGTAAAAGAAATACAGGTAACTGCTCGAACTTCCTCATTTTGTTTCAAAGATAAAAACCTGGACATCCGGGAAATTGGTCAGCAACTCGGCGTCGCCCATGTCCTCGAAGGAAGTGTCCGGAAAGCGGGCAACCGAGTGCGTGTGACAGCACAATTAGTGAGCAGTGTAGATGGTTTTCATTTTTTCTCTGAAACTTACGACCAGACACTAGAAGATATTTTTGCCGTACAGGACGAAATTGCACAAAAGGTCACAAACCGCTTACGAGAGCATTTAAAAGAAGAACTACATGAAAAGCAATTGGTAAATGCCTCTACAACCAACATGGAGGCTTATGAAACTTACCTGAGGGGGCTGTATTATTTTAACCAATGGGGCGATGAACCATTAATAAAAGCCATTCCTCTTTTTCATAAAGCAATTGAAATGCAAGCTGACTTTGCATTACCTCATGCCCAGTTGAGCCTCAGTTATATATTTCAGGCTTTCCAAAGAAAAATAACCTGGAAAGAAGCTCATAAAAGAGCAGTGGCTCACCTCACCCGAACTTTGGAATTGGATTCAGACTCACCCGAAGCCTACCTTTCAACTTTTGCTTTTCAGTTTTTTGTCGAATGGGACTGGAACGCCGCCTTGCAAGCCTTAAAGAAAGGATTAAAGCTGTTCCCTAATTATGCCCGCCTGTATCATGCGCTTTCTGCAATTCATTATCTTAAGGGCGATATAGCTGGGGCTGTCAAAACGCACCAAAAAGGACTACAGCTAAATCCGCTATCGGTTGAAATGATATTTTATATGGGAATCGCCTACTACTGGAATAAAGAATACGATCAAGCCAATTATTATTTTGATAAAATACTGGCCATCGTTCCCAATCATCGGACAGCTTTGGAATACAAAGGCTGGTATGCTGGTCAACAAAACAGATACGAAGAAGCTATTTCCATTTTTCAAAACCTTGAACCTGCATCTGGTTATCAGATGCACCGCTTAACTTCTTTAGGGTGGGTTTATTTAAAACAAGGCAATACAAAAAAGGCAGAAGATTGTCTGGAAGAGTTATTAAAAATAAAGGAGCAACTAGACGATGGAGAAGTTTTATCGCACGACCTTGCTGTCTTATATACCAGCTTCGGGGACTTTGACTTGGCCTTCCATTATTTAGAAAAAGCCATTAAGAACAAAATTGGCGACTCCATGCTGCTGCGACTTCCCAGCTTAATATCCCCATTGCATATTGACCCACGGTTTGAAGATATGAAGGCATTGATTGGTGAGATGCCGAATGTTGATTTGGAGTTGTGATTTTACAAGCTAGTCGGCGGAAATAGAACATTGTCGAAAAAACCGACTGTTTTATTCCGTGTACTAGTGATACTTACCGCAAGATAATCGGTTGTTTTTGGAATTATACCACGGACTCATTAATTTTGGTTATCTATTATTTATACCCATACGGTAATGACGGTCAATTTTAATAATAAAATAGTTGATGGATGGTGGACTTTATTACGACACCTAAGCCGAGAGGCCAAGTTGGAACTCGCTTCCCGGTTAATCAATTCATTGAAAAAAAACGAACCTGAAGAAAAAGAAGAAGGCTGGGTCAAACTTTATGGCTCGTGGGCTGATTCAAATGAAAAAGCCGAAAAGTTGATCGCTTTGATAAAGGGTAGCCGCAATACTGACCGTAAAATCGAACCCTTCGATTGAACTACTTGCTCGACACCAATATTATCATATTTTTCTTCAAAGGAAAGTTTGGAATTGCCGACAAAATGAAAAAGGCCGGGATTGGAAATTGCTATATCTCAGAAATTACACTGGCTGAACTCAAATATGGTGCTTTATACAATTCAAACCCTGAAAAGCATTTGGAAGAAATCGAACAACTGATTGCCTACCTATCTATTATTCCCATCACTTCTGCCATAGATTATTATGCAAAAGAAAAGGCACGTTTAAGAAAGGAAGGATCGTTGATTGACGATTTTGACCTTTTGATAGGCGGTACCGCAGCAGCCAATAAAATGATTTTGGTTACTAACAATACCAAACATTTTACAAGGCTGGAAAAATTGAGGGTGGAGGACTGGACTAAATAATATAGTTGCAAGAATGTTGTCTGACTCCATACCCAAAAGCCAAGAGGTATGTGACAGATTTGAACGGAGCACAATATGTCTAACAAAAATGGGTAACTCAGCGCCAGTGGGGGTAGTCAACTTATGATAATGTCAGTGACTAAATATTTAAACAGAATACTACCTTTATGCAGTAAACTACTATTCTAAACAAACACCTTGCAAAATGAACAACCTCCGTCCTGCAAAACTCTACCTTATTGCCCTGTTAGCTTTCCTCATCGGCATACCTGAAATACAAGCTCAGAAAAATCAAACTTCAAAAACAGGCTACGACGAATTTTATTACAACACTATGCAATGGCGGTTGGTCGGCCCCTTCCGCGGTGGCCGGGCTGGTACGGTGGCCGGCATCAATGACAATCCGAATTTATATTATCTGGGCACAGCAGGTGGAGGTGTTTGGAAAACAAAAGATGGGGGTAATACTTGGTCCAGCATTTCCGATGGTTATTTTGGTGGCTCGATTGGAGCGGTTGCTGTCGCTGATTCTGATCCAAACGTGATCTATGTGGGCGAAGGCGAAGAGACTGTCAGAGGAAATGTCTCTTCCGGCGACGGCCTCTGGCGTTCAACCGATGCAGGAATTACCTGGAAATTTATTGGCCTAAAAGGAACAGAACATATTGGTCGCATCAGGGTACACCCAACAAATCCAGACTGGGTGTATGTAGCGGCAATGGGCAATTTGTGGATACCAAATGAAGAAAGAGGTGTCTATCGCTCAAAAGATGGCGGCAACAGCTGGGAAAAAATCCTTTACGTCAGCGACAAAGCAGGCGCTGTGGACATTGTATTTGACCCCAACAACCCCCGAATTATTTATGCATCCACCTGGCAAATAAAAAGAAATGGCTACCGCATGGATAGTGGTGGGCCTGATAGTCACCTTTGGAAAAGCACCGATGGCGGCGACAATTGGGAAAAATTGACAGATCACCCTGGCCTGCCAAAAGGTGCGTTAGGCATTATCGGAGTGACGGTTTCCCCGCAGAACTCAGACCGCATTTGGACAATCATTGAAGCTGAAGAGGGTGGCGTATTCCGTTCGGATGACGGAGGGAAGACTTGGAAAAAAACCAGTGCCAACCGCTCTCTACGACAACGTGCCTGGTACTACTCCCGCATTTATGCAGACACAGAAAATGAGGATCGTGTCTATGTGCTGAACGTCGGATTTTGGCGCTCGAACGATGGTGGGAAAACATTTGAAAAAATAGATACTCCACATGGCGACCACCACGACCTTTGGATTGACCCAAATAACAATGAAAGAATGGCCATTGCTGATGACGGCGGCGGCCAGATCAGTTACGATGCAGGTGCAACCTGGACATCCTACCATAATCAACCAACCTCACAGTTTTACAGAGTGACGACTGACGATCACTTCCCTTTCAGGATATATGGTGCCCAACAAGACAATAGCACAATCAGGATATTGCACCGCTCAGCGGAAGGCTCTATTTCGGAGCGACATTGGGAACCGTCGGCAGGTGGCGAGAGTGCCCACTTGGCACCAGACCCATTGAACAGCAACATTGTATATGGTGGTACCTTTAAAGGTTATATGATGCGAAAGGATCATTTGACTGGGCAAGTCCGCTCGGTGAATGTATATCCCGACAACCCAGCAGGCTCAGGAGCTGAAGTGATGAAATACCGTTTCAATTGGAACTTTCCAGTCATGTTCAGTCCAAACGATCCTAAAAAATTATATGCCACTTCCAATCATGTACACGTGAGTTATAATGAAGGACAATCGTGGGAAGTGCTCAGTCCTGACCTGACCCGAAATGATCCTGAAACGATCAAGTCATCAGGTGGTCAGATCACACAGGACAATACTGGAGCCGAGTTTTACGCCAATATTTTTGCGATAGCAGAGTCAACACTAGAGCCTGGTGTAATCTGGACAGGCAGTGACGATGGCCTCGTACAAGTCAGCAGGGACAATGGAAAAACCTGGAACAACGTCACGCCAAAAGGCTCACCCAGGCTAAATATGATGAACTGCATCGACATCGATCCTTATGAAAAAGGAGGTGCTTATGTGGCAGCCACATCTTATAAATTCGGTGATTACCAACCTTATATTTATAAAACGAGTGATTATGGAAAAACTTGGAAAAAAATAACCAATGGCATCGCCTCAAGTCATTACACCCGCGCGGTGAGAGCTGATCCTGTTCGCAAAGGTCTATTGTATGCGGGCACAGAAAGGGGCATGTATATTTCTTTTGATGATGGCCAAAACTGGAAACCATTCCAGCTTAACCTGCCAATTGTTTCTATCAGGGATTTGCATATCAAAAACAACACTTTGGTCGCTGCCACCCACGGTAGGAGTTTTTGGATGATCGACGACCTTGGCCCTGTGCGACAAATCAATGCTGAAACCATCAAAGAAACGCATCATCTATTTGAGCCAAAACCTGCTTACCGCATGGCTCAATCTCGAAGTTGGGGAAGCCCGAATTACAAACTCGTAGCTGAAAACCATCCGAACGGTGTTCTTTTCAATTTTTTTATAAAAGATTTTAACGAGGAAAAAAAGGTGACTTTGGAAATCTTCGATGGAGCAGGAAATAGCATCCAAAAATTCAGCAACAAAGCAGAAGAAAAAAAGCAGAAACTAAAAGTGGAGAAAGAAAAAAACCGCTTTGTCTGGAACATGCGCTATCCTGGGTTTAAAGAGTTTCCAGGAATGGTTTTATACTCTTCCCCCAATAATGGCCCGAAAGCAATACCAGGTTCGTACTCAGCCATATTGGAGGTGGATAGCCAAATCGTGGAACAAAAATTTGAAATAGCCAAAGACCCACGCCTACCAAACACAGATGAAGATTATCGAAAACAACTGGATTATTTGCTGGCAGTACGCAACAAAGTCAGTAACGCCCACCAGGCCATGATTGACATTAAAACCATAAGGGCCGATATTGAATATTTCAAAAAGAAACTGGAAGGGAATAAAAGCTATGAGGAGATTTTAGCGTTGGCAGCACAATTAAATAAGGATATGACTGTCATTGAAAACAACATCCACATGACCAAAAACCAGAGCCGACAAGACCCTCTGAATTATGGCATCCGCATAAATAACCGCTTGGCATTTTTGATGGCCGACCAACAAAGGGGAGATTTCCCTCCCACTGACCAGGCAGATGAAGCCAGGAAAAATATCACTGCGGAATTGGATCACGAGTTGGAAATGTTAGATGATTTACTGCTCGAAAAACTTACGGAAATCAACGAAAAAGGAAAAGAATTGGGCGTGCAAATTATTAGTGATCGTTTGGTGAAAAAAAGGAAGCCGTAAATCATATAGACATTCACCGTTCATTTATTTCCCGATCGGACCGCCTGTGGTGAGCCGATCGGGTCTGCTTTTTTTCTCCGGGAAAAAACACCCCGCCTTTGTTGTCTAACCGACAAACTACAATGCGAACACAATAATATGGTGCTAAAACCACATCGGAATATCTCCGAAGCCGATTTGATCGGCCAGTGCCGGAAAGGCCAAGAAAGTGCCTTTCGGGAAGTGGTGACTATGCATGAAAAACAAGTTCGAAGAACGGTTTTTGGTATGTTGGGTGAATCATCCGAAGCGGAAGATGTAGCACAAGAAACCTTCATCCGTTTTTTTCAATCCTTGGACAACTTTAGGGGAAAAGCAAAAATGGGTACTTTCCTAACCCGCATTGCCATTAATCTTTCGCTCAATGAATTAAAAAGACGGAAACGAAAAAACCGTTGGTTGACTTTTATTAAAAAGGGCGACCCAGAATTAAATATTGAAGACCCTTCTGCCAACCCCAATAAAATAGACACAATAGAATTGGTACAAAAAGCTTTGCAACTGTTAGAGCCTGAATTCAGGTCAGTTGTTGTTTTGCGAATGTTAGATGGTTACTCGGTAAAAGAAGCAGCAGTAATTTTGCAAATACCAGAAGGTACCATTGCTTCTCGTTTGGCAAGAGGTCAAAAAAAATTAAAAAGCATTTTAGAAAAAATATTATAAAATGAAAAATGCACTTGAATTATTAATTTATTCCCTCGATAATAAATTATCAAAAGAGGAGCAACAGCAATTAGATACTGCATTAAATAGTTCTGCCGAATTACGGGTGGAGCAAAAAAAATATTTAATGTTGAAAAATGTTGTTTCCAATATAACTTTTCCCAAGGCTGAAAATTTTACAGAAAATATCTTAAATAAGATAAAAGATAAAAAAGCAAAAAATAATTTCAGCAATAATATTATTCAATTATTTCCAAAGGTGGCCATCGCTGCATCTTTTTTATTATTTATCACTTGGTCCATAATTTATTTTACAGGAGATAATATCGTAATAAATGATTTAGTTGGCGTGGGGGAATTATCACCGGACGAGGCGTATAGTTTATTGTCTTTTTAGAAAAATATTCAAGAATTTAAAATTCAGTAGCCGCGGAGCGGCGCAACAATAGCAGTAGCAATGGAAAACATAAAAACAATATTGGCAATGGTTGGGCTTGTGGCAATTGGTTTTGCCGGCGGTTTTTTTACCCACGCCCAATTGACGCAACATCACCTGAATCAAGTTGCCAAAGAAGCAACAATAATGGGATTTGAAGATCGCCTATTCAAGGTTATCGGCGTTGAAGAAGAGCAGCGAAAACGGCTCGAACCAATTGTAAAAGAATACGCTCAGCGTATGGGAAAAATACACACCGATATCCACCATGACCGTAAAGGTACACTTGATTCTTTACACCATGCGTTGCAGTCGGAATTAACGGAACAACAAATGGAACGACTGGGTAGGTTTATTCACCGCCAATTAAGGATGCGCCCCGATCACGATAAAAAAATGCAACGTCGGAAAAAAATAGACCATTGATGTTGTCTAATTTAAAAATCACTTCAAACTGAAAGATTAAATTGTAAGAAAAGGATCCATTCTAACAATTTATTTTTCGAAATCATTTTGATCAAGAATCATTTAAATATTAAGTAAATTATGAAAAATATTAAATCATCTATTTTAATCGCTTTTGCATTTTTTTTAATGCAAAATATTTATGCACAGGAACACCCTCATCATCCACATCATGAAATGAGGACTCAAAAGATAGAAAAATTTAAAGCCGATTTAAATTTATCAACAGAACAAGAAGAGGCAATTGAAAAAATAAGAGAAAAATACCGCACAGAAAGGGAATCATTAAAAAATAAAACAACGGAAGATCGGCATGTTATGCATGAAAAAATGCAAGGATTGACAAAAGCGCAAAGTGAGGAAATAGAAAATGTACTGACAGCAGAACAACAAAAAACATTAGAGGAAAAATTGGAAGGCACGCACGAGGAGCGATTTGAAAGAAGGCAACAACATCAAAAACAGAGAAAGGCGCTTCACAAAAAAGCAAAAAAATACCACAATGAAAATATTACTCCTGTCATGTTGGAACAGCGAGCTAAGTTAGAAGAAAAAATAAGCATTGAAGATAAAGCGAAGCTGGAAGAACTTCGTCCAATTTTCAGCAATTTACATGAACGTCGTATCAAAAAGCACGATGAATTATCAAAGTTTGAAAAGCCTATGAAAAAAGAAGAACGCCAGGCTTTTCATGAAGAACATAAAAAATCGATGGAGCAATATAAACCACAGATGGATTTATTGCACGAGTTGGTTGATAAATATGAAGACGACATCAATGTTTTGCTTGCTGAATTAGAAGAAGATCGCAAGGTCTGGCGAGAAGACATGCGTGAATTGCACGATGAGCACATTGACAAAAACAAAAAAGAAAGACATGAAAAACGCCGTCGTCACCATTCAGAAGAAGGAAAACCTCATCATGAACATGGCGGCATGCACATAGAAGGTAAAAAAATGCGCAAAGGTCATTTTTTATTGCTCGACCCAAATGCTGAAGCTAGTGAAATGGAATTAACCAATAACATCAAATCTGTTTCCATCAACCCAAACCCTTCTATCAATTCGAATACAGTTATTTATGAATTAGCTGAATCAGGAAAAGTGCGTTTAGAATTACGGGGCAAAAGCGGAACCCTTATTAATGTATTGTTCGAAGGAAATAAAGAGGCTGGTAGTTTTGTACAGGAAGTTGATCTATCCAATCAAAAAAGTGGTGTTTACTATATTTCACTAATTAGTGGCAAAGAAGTTATTTCCAAGAAATTTGTTGTCGCAAAATAAATATTTTGAAGGCATAAAAAATCCCGATTGCTTAAATTAAGTAATCGGGATTTTTTATGCTTTAGGAACAGTGAAAGAATAAATTGACATTCTTGGCTGTTTCTTTTTCCCTCTAACTTTGTTGAAAATACTCGCCGTAGCTCTGCTATGTCTGCGTTTTTCGCCTCATTAGAGAAAAAAATAAATCACTCAAAAATCTCAATTTATTTTTTCACTGCTCCTTATCCATATTTCCGCATGGTATAGCCGAATCGTTTTGTAATAACCACCCCTGTCTTTTTCAAAAACTGCATTGGTAATTCTCCTCCGGTAAAAATGTAAACTAAGTCATTTTCCAAAATTTCCAGTTTATCTTCCCCAATTTTTAGTCTTACATTTTCTTTTTCGATTTTGACTAAATTTGAATTGTAAACCACTTTCAGCTTGTCCATTCCAATGGCATAGTTGAGACGTTCCTTATTTTTATTTTTTATTCGCCATAAATTGTCCTTACGGTAAGAGAGTATAACCTCGTTCTGATCGGCCAGTGATATAGCTGCTTCCACCGCTGAGTCTCCACCACCAACAATGATTATTTTTTTACCGGAAACCAGTTCCGGCTCCAATAACCGATAGGCCACTTTTCCCAATTGTTCACCAAGAATACCCAGTTTTTTGGGGCTGCCCCTGCGTCCTATAGCCAACAACACTGTTTGGGTTTTTACCTCTTCTCCACCATTGATGCTGACGGTGAAACCATTGCCATCGGGCCGAATACTGTCCACCTTGGTATGTTCTTGAATATCGATATCGTTTTTGGACAAAATGGCATACCACAAATCAAGAAGTTCTGTCTTTGAAGTACCGAACAACTTTGTTTTTCCATGCAGAGGCAAATTCATCGGCGCAGTCATTACTATTTTTGAGCGGGGAAAATTGAATACAGAGCCACCCAGTGTGTCTTGCTCCAAGGTTAGGAAATTCAAACCTAACTTTTTGGCCATTAGTGAAGCCGAAATGCCTGCGGGGCCAGCACCGACGATTATGAGATCATATTCAGTTTTTCCTTTTTCCAGACCTGATTTCACGATGTTTTCCACTGCCATTTGGCCTTGCTCTACACTGTTTTTTATAAGGCCCATGCCACCGAGTTCTCCAGCAATATATATCCCCTGTATGTTGGATTCGTAATTTTCATTGATATGTGGCAGATCCGCTCCCCGTTTTTCTGTACCAATCACCAACGAGATGGCCTCTACCGGACAACCGTGGAAACAAGCGCCATGTCCCATGCAATTGGAAGCTTCAATCAAAGTGCCACCACCATCTAAAATACCGAGGATGTCCTGCTCTGGGCAAGCCTTTACACAGGCAGCTGATTTGATGCAAGAATTCAAGTCAATGCGGGGGTGCAGCGACACGGGTTCGTGCAGCCCATCTTCTTTGGCACGGGCAATTTTCGCTTCGACTATTTTAGAGGCCTCTTTTTGTCTTTTTAAATAATAATAAACCACCCATACGCTAAATAGCAGTACCGCAGAATAGATAATTATTTGTTCAAGTAGCATATTCAAATAGGTGGAAAAGCAACTTTCCACGTCAATAATGATTATCTTGATGCAAGATTAGAAATAAGCAAAACTCTGTCCCGAATGTAAAAGGTACTTAAAATTAGAACCTATCTAGGTAAGACCATATTTAAGGTTTCTGAATCGGGAAAATGACACGCTGGTTGGGAAAATATACCTTTTATATCAAAATGCTTGTTGATTGTTATCTATAAATTCACTGTTTCAAAGAAAAATCCACTTCTCATATCTTTTTATCATTAAATTTGCTTGAGTATGCATCTCTTCTCATTCAGTGCTTTATATTCCATATTGAAACCATTCTTTTCCCCAATATTTATCTATAGGAATATCTTTGTTTGAGGCTTATTAATGAAAGCGAATTATGCTCAGAATTTACCTGACATTTGTTTGTATTTTTTCTTCTTGGTACGTTATGTCCCAAGATTTGTCTCCATATATTACAGAAAATGGTACTGTTCATTTTAGTTCCGATGCTCCCCTAGAGTTTATTAAAGCCACCTCGAACGAACTACATGGAGTTATTGATCCCGTTAAAAACATTTTCTGCTTCCACCTTGAAATCGTTAGTTTTAAGGGCTTTAACAGTCTTGAACAACAGGTTCATTTCAATGAAAATCATATGGAAAGTGACCATTTTCAAATTGCTTTTTTTTCTGGCAAAATCATCGAAGATGTAGACTTGACTGAAGATGGTCTATATTTCATCAGGGCCAAAGGCAAATTGGAAATACATGGCGTAAAACAGGAACGTATCATCAAAGGCACCGTCGAGGTGGTGGACAGTAAAATCCATGTTCGTACCCGTTTTACTGTTTTGCCGGAAGAGTATGACATCCGGTTGCCCAGGATTGTCTATCAAAAAATTGCCAAGGAGATTGTTGTCGAGATTAATGCAGAACTCATAAGGCCTAGACTATGAGGGAACTTATCCATATATCACTATTTCTCTTTTTGGTGGGTGTGGCCAATGCACAAATGCCTTTCCTCAAAATTCACAAACTGGTCGAACCCTACCACCAAGCCAAAATAGAACTGGTTTACGAAGACCAAAACAGTGCCCTATGGTTTGGTACTTCAGAAGGACTTTTCCTTTACGACGGTATTGAATTCCAGCCTTTCTTAAAGGAAGATACTACCAGCAATCATGTACGATCCATTTTTCGAGATAACCAAAACCGACTATGGATTGGCTACAATGATGGCACCATCTATCATCTCAAAAAGCAAAAACTACAGCAATGGCAACCACCAGGGGGAGAGCCCCTTCAAGTACCTGTTAACGGATTTGCAGAGGATGAAACAGGGAATATCTTGATTTCAACTTATGGAGAGGGCGTTTATTTTTTTGATGGAGATAGTTTTCTCAATTTCAATAGCGAAGATGGATTGCTGAGCAATGATATCTATGTGATGATTATAAGCGCATCAGGGAGTATCTGGTTAGGCACAGACCGTGGAATATCTACCTGTTCATTTACTGATAATAAAAATTCCATCAAAAATTATACTACTGAAGATGGGTTGCCCGATGACATTGTTCAAGCTATCCTGCCCAACAGAGATGGTAAATTATGGATTGGTACATACGATGGCGGGGTCTGCCTTTTTGACCCAAAAGAAAAAACATTTACTTATCCCTTACCTGACCAAGCCTTAGGGGTTGTGAACTGTCTTGAATTATTTGAGGGCACAGATTTATGGATTGGAACTTTGGGCAATGGTGTTTGGCGATACTCTCTGCTGCAGGGAGACCTCTACCCCTTGCCTAGTCTCGAAAATGCAAAAGTGAAAGACCTCCACCGGGATATAGAAGGAAACATTTGGATGGTAACAAATACTCACGGTATTTGCAGCGCAAATCGGCAGTTCGAGTCTATTCCAACCGATTTTGATAATGTTCAGTCAGTATTGAGCGACGCAAGTAACTTATTGTGGATTGGTACTCCGAACGGTTTGTTTACCCACCATCTGGACAACAAGGGCAATAGTAGTTTTCAAGAACATTTGCCATTGTTGAAGTTGAACACCATTAGCCTGTTTGAGGATAAGTACAATAATATTTGGATAGGTACTTATGGACAAGGGCTGTTTATTTACCAACCAAATACAGGAACTGTTCGCCACCTTTCAAAGGAGAATGGATTGGGAGATGGAAATATCTTTTCTATTGATGGAATCAATAACCACATTTGGGTGGGCACTTTGGGTGGCGTAACGGAAATCAAGTACGATGAAGACATTCTAAAGGGAGGGGAGTTGGATTTCCGTATTATTGATCAAAAAGATGGCCTCGGCACAAATTTCATCTACAAAGTTTTCGTCGATAGCCAAGGGCATGTCTGGATCGGCACAGATGGTAAAGGAATCAGTGTATTAGAAAATGGAGAAGTGAAAAATTATCCTATAAATTTCCATACCCACTCTGATGGATATATTGATGAAGAATCTCGATTACATGCAGTATACTCAATCACTGAAGATAAAAATGGCCACATATGGCTGAGTACTGACAAGGCAGGTATTTTTGAATTTGATGGTGCAAATTTCAATCACCTAACTGTTAAGGAAGGTATTCGTGATCTTGAAATCACAAGCCTTGCTACCGATGCCAACGGCCAAATCATCATAGTCCATCCTACTGGCCTCGATGTATTGACGCCCAATTCGAAACATTTAATTTATTATGATGATGAGGTGGGGGTTCAAGACCTCCATCCAAATATAAATGCTGTTTGTACTGATCATTTTGGCAACGTTTGGATCGGCGGGAAAAACACTATTATCAAATACACGGCACTTAAAGAAGACCTGGAAATCCATCCCCGTACCTTGTTAAACAATGTCTCCATTTTTCTTGAACCAATTGATTTTCATAACAATACAACATTCTCGCACCATCAAAACAATCTCGTTTTTAGCTATATGGGAATTTGGTATACTGACCCCCAGACCGTAAAATACCGCTATCGTTTGTCCGGTTATGACTTAGATTGGATTGGCTCAAAAGACCGTCGGGCCACCTACTCCAATTTACCTTCAGGCAAGTATACATTCGAAGTGACAAGTACTGAAAACGACGCTTGGCTAGATGAACCCATCGTCAGTTACAGTTTCAAAATCACGTTACCAATTTGGAAACAATGGTGGTTAATCATGCTGTTGTTATTGTCTATTGCAGGAATGTTTTTATGGTATCAAAAAAACCGTGATAAGCGCATACAACTGGTAAACCTTTTGGAAAAGGATAAAGTGGAGAGTCAGCTTGCCGCGTTGAAAGCCCAGATCAACCCCCATTTTCTTTTTAATAGCTTCAATACGCTCGTATCGGTGATCGAAGAAAATCCAAAACTTGCAGTTGAGTATGTAGAGAACCTTTCAGATTTCTACCGGAAAATCATGCAATTGCGTGACAGAGAAATAATTTCCATCCAGGAGGAAATCGAGTTAGTGAAAAACTATGCTTACTTGCTCAAGAAACGTTATGGAAATAATTTTAAAATGAATATAAGTCACAACGGCGAGCTTTTTTACATCGTACCATTCACATTACAGATCTTGGTGGAAAACGCCGTGAAGCACAACATCATCTCGAAAAGAAAGCCGCTGATGGTCACCATCGCTATGGAGGAAGGCAAGTACATCATTGTGACGAATAATGTCCAGCCTAAATTGACCAAAGAAAAATCGACCCATTTCGGTCTCCAAAGCCTCACCAAACGCTATAAATTGCTGGGCAACAAAAAGGTGAAAGTGGAAGAGACGGGTGAAGAATTTAAAATCAGTATCCCCGTCATTGATTGAACGTTTTTCTTCATAAGGAACGGTGATAGAATAATTTGTAAATGCCAAATAAAACTTAACTGTAATTAGAGCTTGTCTATATTTTCATGATTGAGCGAAAGGGAGCAAATTTTGTTCTGGACGAGGCAAATTTTGCAGGCAGATGCGGGCAATCTACCGAAAAATTTAACAAAGTACAGGGTAAAATTTGCCGCTTGTAGTCAATTGATGGAAATATAGACAAGCTCTTAAATGGACTCTTATGAAAATCTTGATTATTGAAGACGAAGTAGCTGCACTTAGCAGGCTGTCCAAGCTTTTAAATGAAATCGATCCTAACATTGAAATCATCGATGATCTGGATAGTATTGAATCTACCGTCAACTGGTTTCAGCACAACCCTATGCCCGACTTGCTTTTTTTTGATATCCACCTGGCCGATGGGTCCAGTTTTGAAATATTTAAATATGTGGATATAGATAAGCCTATTATTTTCACTACCGCTTACGACGAATATGCCCTCGATGCCTTTAAAGTCAATGCTATTGACTATCTCCTGAAACCCATTAAAAAACAGGACCTGGAAAAGGCTATAGAAAAGTATCGTCAATGGACAAAACCCACAACCTTTGATTATCAAAAACTGGCTGATGTCATGTCAGGAAATACGTCCGTCAAACGTTTCCTCATCCGAATCGGCCAAACGCTAAAGGTGGTTGATTTTATGGAGGTGGCGTATTTTTACACTAGCGATAAAATCACTTTTCTTGTAACCATGAAGGGCAGGCGTTTTCCAATTGACTACTCTCTGGAGCAACTTGACGAAATGGCCGACAGTCGTAAATTTTTTCGTATCAACCGCCAATTTATTATCAATATTGAGGCTGTAAGTGACATGTACACCTACTCTAAGTCAAGGGTCAAAATAACCTTAAACCCACCTTGTGATATGGATACGGTGGTCAGTACTGACCGATCCCCTCTTTTTAAGAAATGGTTGGTTGGTGAGGATTGATTTGTCATTTGGAATTCCCGGTTCAGGGAATTCAGCATTGGTGAAGAAATAAAGTATTCTCCTTTTCCCGAACAAAAAAAATGGTTCGAATAAGATAAGAAACAATAGGTTTTTATCATGATGCCTCACCCACTCCACCCCTCCTTGTCCAAACTCCGATACTGTATAGCCTCCGCCAAATGTTCGATTTTTATATCCTTGCTGCCTGCCAGATCTGCACTTGTCCGCGCCACTTTCAGTATGCGGTCATAGGCACGGGCGGAGAGTTTTTGTACTTCCATTGCCTTTTTTAATAAAGCCGCTCCAGCCGTGTTCAACTGGCAGACCTCCCGCACCATGCGGCTCGGCATCTGCGCATTGCAGGTTATTTCTTTGTATTTTTTGAAACGCCCTTCCTGCACACCCCTCGATTTCATGACATCGGCCATTATTTCTTTGCTCCCTCGTTTGGAAGGCTCATAATTGGAAAGCTGTGCATAACTGACCGGCGTCACTTCCACATGCAGATCGATGCGGTCGAGCAGAGGGCCTGATATTTTTGACAGGTACCTTTTTACCTGCGCTGGGCCGCACACACATTCTTTGTCAGGATGGTTGTAAAATCCACAAGGGCAGGGGTTCATGGATGCAATCAACATAAAATTGGCAGGGTAGTCAATCGTCACTTTTGCCCTCGAAATAGTCACCCGCCGCTCCTCCATCGGCTGCCGCATTACTTCTAAAACTGAACGTTTGAATTCTGGGAGTTCATCTAAAAAAAGTACGCCGTTATGTGCCAAAGATATTTCCCCAGGCATTGGGTCGGAACCGCCGCCGACCAAAGCCACATCACTTATCGTATGGTGAGGCGAGCGGAACGGGCGGTTGGAAATAAGCGAAGCATCTGTGGGAAGCATTCCCGACACAGAATGGATTTTGGTCGTTTCGAGCGCTTCAAACAAAGTCAACTGCGGCAAAATGGTGGGCATTCGTCGGGCGAGCATGGTTTTGCCCGCGCCTGGCGGACCTATCAATATGGCGTTATGCCCGCCCGCTGCAGCTATTTCGAGGGCACGTTTTACATTCTCCTGTCCTTTTACATCAGAAAAGTCAACTGAAAAAATCTCTTGCTGATCGGCAAACTCCTGACGGGTATCCACTTTGACCGGTTCCAGTTCCTTTTTCCCAGTCAGGAATTCAACCGCCTCCAGCAGGTTTTCAACACCATATACATTAACGTTATTGACAATGGCTGCTTCCCGGGCATTTTGTTTTGGTAAAATGAGTCCCATAAATTTTTCGGCTCGTGATTGGATAGCCATCGGCAACGCTCCTTTGATAGGGCGTAACCCACCATCCAAACTCAACTCACCCATTATGACATATTTATCCAAATTATCAGGCGGTATTTGCCGGGTAGCCGCCAAGACTCCAATAGCAATTGGCAGGTCGTAAGCTGAGCCTTCTTTCCTGATATCGGCTGGGGCGAGATTCATGGTCATTTTCAGTCGGATCATCTCGTAACTGCTATTGGTAATGGCGGCTTCTATTCGCTGGAAGCCTTCCCGTACAGCATTGTCAGGCAAACCGACCATATGGTAAAATGGCCCGTTCCCACTGTGCATTCCTCCAGCATTGACTTCTACGGTAATGGTTTGTGCATCTACGCCACGAACGGCACTTGCAAAGGTTTTTACTAACATAGGGTGTTTGGTTTTTTAAAAATATAAGCTATTATCGCTTGACCGTTTGTAAAAGTCAAAAAACGAAAAGCCTTGGGTTAATCAAATAAAGTAGGAGGCTCCGGCACTTCATAATGTAGTTCAGGAGAGTTGTTCCCGACCGAATTGACAAGTTCTGATACTCGGTGCATTCCAAGGGTTCCATCAGGTGGCGTTTTCAATATAGCCAAAATTTCATACAGGTCCTCTGATTGCAACCAGGCTTGTTGCTCTTCTTTAGTATGCAAAATAACAGGCATCCGAGTATGGATGCCCGACATTTCAAAATTAGGTGGAGTGGTGATAATAGAAAAAGTTTTCAACCCATAATCACCCTTGTACCAGATGTCCCACACCCCAGCGAACATGAGCAAACCACCATCCTTTGGAAAAATACGGTAAGGTATTTTTCTTGTCCCTTCTCTTTTCCATTCGTAAAAACTATCAGCAGGCACAAAGCAACGGCGCTTTCGGATGGGAATTCGGAAAGACGGCTTGGTCTCTATTCCTTCTTTTCTGGAGTTGATGAGCCGACCATTGTTTTTTCCATCGTTCGACCAATGAGGCACCAAGCCCCAAGTAATGTATTGCAGGCGTTCCGGTTGGTCGTTGGTCACCACATAAGTATGCTGGGTTGGCGCAATATTGTAGCTCACCCGCAATGCTTCCACCGTTTCAACAAAAGGAAGTTGTTGCTGTAATTTTTCTTTAGAAGTTGCCAATGAAAAACGTCCGCACATATGCCTAAAGTAAAAAGTAAAAAGTAAAAAGTAGAAAGTAGAAAGTAAAAAGGCAAAAGTGGCGCAATAGTATTTGGATACTTTTTACATTTTACATTCTACTTTTTACTTGTTTACCAGTTTGAAACGAATAGTTGGTATTATAAATAATCCACATATAAAATGGGCAATCCAACACCAATCCACAACATAAGGACTTTCTTCCACAACAAAAAAATAGTGTGTTAAAACAATCCGTTTTTTACGTTTTCAACACCACTCTTTTTGAAATTTCATAAAGGTATAAAAGCCAAGGATTTACCAAAATCTACTTTCCACAGAACTTGTGGGTAACCCTGTGGATCAACCACTATATTTTAAACACTCATCAACGCACATCGTGTACCTATAAATTTTTCAGGGACACACGAAACCCATTCTGTGTGTAAACCACCACCCTTATGCACAATGGCAACCTAGTTTTGAAATTCAACATGGGAAGTATTTTTCACCATGAATGGTTACCAACAAGCTGTGAGGAAGTTTATAAATGATTGATTTTAAATTCATTTAGGCGTTGGTAACATGTGGATGGATACATTGAAAATATTAGGAACACAAACTGGAAATATAAAAGCAGTTTTTCCCAACAAACTAACACCCCTAATAATAAGAGAGGAAAAATTATTTTATAAAAAAACTAGTAATATTATTAGTAAGGCTTGGTGTGCATCGATGACACAAAACAATTTAGTTTTGCCCTATTCAAGATGAACTCAATATTTAACGTGAAATATGGATTAGGCTTTTTAAGTGATTCCGTCTTTGATTTCCGAAATTTTAGCTACTTTGAAAGAAGGCCGTTCCCAAAGCAGGGGCATTTCCCACAAGCAATTTCGGAAATCTTTCAGGGAAACAGGCGTGGATATTTCCGAAATTCGCCCTGAACCGGCTGTGTGTGTCAGACCCAAGCTTTGCCCTGTATGCGCTGAAATTTCGGAAATCAGCCCTAATGCAAAATCGAACCTACCAATAATACTGATTATCAAGTGGTTATGATGATTTTAATGAATCTTAAAAATCCACCTCCTTTGGTGGTGGTTATGTTCTTTTGGCTTTGCCTGAATAAAATTTATGTATAAGTTTCTGTCAGAAAAGCTGTTTAGAGCAAGTTAGATTTGAGATGCCCCCTATAGGGGGCATCTCAAAGCCACCTTCTCAGAAGGTGGATATTTACTTCACGTTATTTACATCTTCGATAAACGTATTTTAT
Organism: Saprospiraceae bacterium; assembly: GCA_029263015.1. GTDB lineage: Bacteria > Bacteroidota > Bacteroidia > Chitinophagales > Saprospiraceae > UBA6168. The sequence goes on from JAJCYI010000105.1 coordinate 36,259, forward strand.
GAAAAATAAAAAGGCCGGTCAATCAATTGCTGCAAATGAAATCAGAAGGCCTGTCCGCGTTTGGCTGCTCATTGGGGTAGTCATGGTTTTTTTCCAAGTGTTGATCGGGGGTGTCACCCGCCTCACTGATTCAGGATTGTCCATTACGGAATGGTCGGTCATTCAGGGGACACTCCCTCCCATGGACGAAACCGCGTGGCTACATGCTTTTGACCAATATAAAGAAGCTGCAAAAAAGCAATTCGAATCCTTGCACGCGGACATGACATTATCCGAGTTTAAGCTGATTTATTTTTGGGAGTATTTTCACCGGCTCTGGGCTAGGACAATGGGTTTTGTTTTCCTGATACCATTCGTTTTTTTCCTGATTAAAAAATGGATGCCCAGATGGCTAATGCAAAGATTAGGCATTGTCATATTATTGGCTTTATTGGCAGCGGTGTTTGGATGGATCATGGTGGTCAGTGGCCTGAACAACGATAACCGCACTTGGGTGAGTGCATACAAGTTGGTGGCACATTTAGGAATCGCCACCGCATTATTTGGCTATCTCTTTTGGACTTGGCTAAGGGCCGCACAGCCGATGAGTAAAGATGGTCATTTATCCAATTTGAAGAAATTAGGTTGGCTCGTAGCAGCTGTATTGTTCATACAGATCATTTTCGGCGGACTGATGGCGGGTATGCGAGCAGGGCTTATCCATCCCCATTTTCCTGTTTTTGTGGAAGGAGAACGCTTCGTGCACGCCTTGGCGACCCAAAGTGATTTGGGAGCAAACCAAATTGTCGATTATGAGGCAAGTGGCTTTGTGAAAGCAATCGTACAGTTGTTGCACAGAGCGACGGCATGGATATTAAGTGGGCTGGTTCTTTTATTCTATTTCAGGGCAAATAAATTGCAGATATCAAGAAGATTGGCTTTTGGAAATAAGTTATTGGTAGGTATGTTGATAATCCAGTTTATAATAGGTGTTTTTACAGTTATCAACAGTACAGGCAGAATACCTTTGTTTTGGGGTGTCGTACACCAGGCAGGAGCACTTCTTTTACTTATTTGTTTATTATTTGTCATTTATCAGCTTAGAAAAGCCAAAAGCACTTAATTGTTGGTAAATGTGTGGATAAGTTACAGGTAGAAACAATTCTTAGTATACTATGTTGATACATAGCTTTTTATAACAAAATTGTAGATTGGAACAGCATCAATAAACTGTTGGTAAAGTGTGGATAAACGCAAATTGTGACCTTCTTACATTTAGTATTTGGAAATAATTAAATAATAAAAATTTCAATTTACTAAACTGATATTTCACACGATTTTATAGATTAAAAGAAATCAGAATATTTAAAACCAACACTTGTGGAGAAAAGTGTGGATAAACAAAATACAGGGATTTTCCGACCCGTTAAAGAAGACCGGAGCAATGGAAAAACACTGTTCGTTTATATTTATAAATTTGCGGAAAATGGTTTTTCAAAAAGAATTGGATTGTGGAGACGGATTGAAAAAACTACATTTGCCACAATAAACCTTTACAAACAGACGGTATAATGGATCATACGGTAATTGATGATGGGGGTTTCAAATTTATCGAAACTAAAGGTGGTGAAAACAACCTTCTCTTGCTTCATGGTTTGTTTGGTGCTTTGAGCAATTTCACAGGCATTCTCAAACATTTTGGGAAAAGCTATAATGTGATCGTTCCTATCCTGCCTATTTTTGAAATGCCCTTCAGAAAATTATCCGTCTCTGGCTTGGTTGACCATGTTGCTAAATTTGTGGAAGCCAAAAAATTAAAGTCAGTCCACGTGCTGGGCAATTCACTGGGCGGCCATATTTCATTGTTGTACGCCCTGGCCTATCCAGAAAAATTAGACTCCATTATCCTCACAGGCAGTTCTGGGTTATTTGAAAGTGCTATGGGGTCCACTTTCCCAAAACGCGGAGATTATGGGTTCATCAAAAAGAAAACAGAGCAAACCTTTTATGACCCCGATGTAGCGACCAAAGAATTAGTGGATGAGGTTTTTGGTACAGTCAACGATAGGAACAAGGCAATCCGAGTGATTGCTATCGCTAAATCCGCCATCCGTCACAACCTCCGCGACAAGGTGGCTAAAATAAAAGCTCCTACCTTATTGATCTGGGGCAAAGACGACACGATAACACCTGCATTTGTCGGTGAAGAATTCCATAAACTCATCAACGGTTCTCGCCTTCACCTGGTTGATAAATGTGGCCATGCTCCAATGATGGAACACCCCGGCCTTTTCAACCAATATTTAGAAGAGTTTTTGAAAGAAGTCATAAAGGAGCCTGTAGGCGCAGTTGAGGGAGAGTGAAGTGAGGCTTACTGATTTTTGAATGTTGAATTATGATTGAATAAAAATAGCCAGCCATTATAAAAATGACTGGCGATCTTATTCACAGTAAAATGCTAAGTAGTCGAGTTTAAATATTTTCCAGTTTTTGTCGATCTTATTTTTCTGAAGTACAAGGCAAAAAAAGTGAGCATAGTGGTGCTACGCAAACTTTTTTTAACGCAGTAATTCAGATAAAGAAGCCGAGAAAAGCGGAAGTTATTTAAACTCGACTACTTAACTAAATCCTACCCTGCAATATACTCACGTATTTTATTCAGAGCAGAACCAGCGGCAACCCATTCGATCTGGGTTTTATTATAAGTATGTTTTACTTCGAAGCTATCTTCGGTGCCGTCGGCATGGTGCAACTGGATAGTCAAATTCTTTCCAGGAGTCATTTCATCAAAACCTAACAAGTCGATTTTATCGTCCTGACGGATTTTTTCGTAATCGGCAGGATTGGCAAAAGTCAGTCCCAGCATACCTTGTTTTTTCAGATTCGTTTCATGGATACGGGCAAACGATTTCACCACAACTACTTTCACGCCGATGTGACGTGGCTCCATCGCAGCATGTTCGCGGGAAGAACCTTCCCCATAATTTTCTTCACCAAAAACGATGGTGCTGATGCCTGCCGCTTTGTATTTACGAGCAGAATCAGGAACTGGGTGGAAAGATGGATCAGTAGCACTTTCAGCATAGTTGGCTACATTGTTTGCCTCGCCATTGAAATAATTGATGGCTCCGATGAAACAGTTATTCGAAATATTCTCCAAATGACCACGGAACTTCAGCCATGGCCCTGCCATGGAAATGTGGTCGGTAGTACATTTCCCTTTTGCTTTTATCAAAAGACGCATGCCCGTGAGTTGTGCTTGTGTCAATGGCACAAAAGGCGTGAGCAATTGCAAACGTTGTGAGTCTGGATTTACAACCACCTGAACACTGCTGCCATCTTCAGCAGGGGCAAGATAACCTGCATCTTCCACATCAAAACCTTTTGGTGGCAACTCGACTCCGACTGGTGGATCAAGTTTCACTTCCTCCCCATTTTCATTGAGCAACGAATCAGTCAACGGGTTGAAAGTAAGATCGCCGGCGATCGCCATTGCTGTCACGATTTCAGGACTAGCTACAAAACCATGTGTATAAGGATTGCCGTCGTTTCGCTTGGTAAAATTTCTGTTGAAAGAAGTGATGATGGAATTTTTCCTTTTGTTCTTAATGTCTTCTGCTGCATTGTGTCTGGCCCACTGGCCGATGCAAGGCCCACATGCATTTGACAAAACAACGCCGCCCATTTTTTCAAAAGCAGCCAATTGGCCATCTCGTTCCACGGTAAAACGGATAAGCTCAGAGCCGGGCGTTACCGTGAATTCTGATTTTACTTTTAAATTTTTGGCAACTGCCTGATTGGCCAAAGAAGCAGCGCGGTCGAGGTCTTCGTAAGATGAATTGGTGCAAGAACCAATTAAACCAACTTCCAATTTTTGAGGATAACCTTTTTCTTTTACCGCTTGCGCAAATTTTGAAATAGGCCAAGCAAGGTCAGGCGTGTAAGGGCCATTGATATGTGGCTCCAATTCCGACAAGTTGATTCTGACAACCCGGTCAAAATATTTATCAGGATCAGCATAACATTCCGCATCCCCAGTCAAATGTTCCGCAACACCATCAGCGAGTTCTGCAACTTCAGCGCGGCCAGTCGCACGGAGGTAACGACTCATCGCCTCGCCATATCCAAAAGTAGAAGTAGTTGCGCCGATTTCTGCGCCCATGTTGCAGATCGTACCTTTTCCAGTACAAGATAATGACTGTGCGCCAGGGCCGAAGTATTCAACGATGGCACCTGTTCCGCCTTTTACAGTGAGGATGCCAGCCACGGCGAGGATCACATCTTTGGAAGATGTCCAGCCGCTCAATTCGCCCGTCAATTCAACACCGATCACTTTTGGCATTTTCAATTCCCAGGGCATGTCGGCCATCACGTCCACCGCATCAGCACCACCAACTCCGATGGCAATGCATCCCAACCCACCAGCATTTGGTGTGTGGCTGTCCGTGCCAACCATCATTAGGCCAGGGAAGGCGTAATTTTCAAGAACGATCTGGTGAATAATGCCAGCGCCTGGTTTCCAAAAGCCGATTCCGTATTTATTGGAAATGGAAGCGAGGAAGTCGTACACCTCTTTATTGGTGTCGATGGCGATTGCCAAATCTTTTTCCGAACCAACTTTTGCTTGTATCAAGTGGTCGCAATGCACGGTGCTCGGCACAGCAACTTTGCTCTTGCCTGCCATGTCAAATTGCAACAGCGCCATTTGCGCAGTGGCATCTTGCATGGCCACCCGGTCTGGTGAGAAATAAACGTAGTCGCCGCCACGGGTATATTTTTTCAGAGGCGATTCAGCATGAAGGTGGGTGTAAAGGATTTTTTCTGTGAGGGTCAGCGGCCGCCCCAATGCCTGGCGGGCTTCGGCAATCTTGCCGGGCAGCTCCGCATATACTTTTTTGATGAGATCAAGATCAAATACCATATTGTCAGATTTATATTGTGATTGGAAAGATTGTGAACAAGTAAAAAGTAAAAAGAACAAAGTAAAAAGTGAGGTTAGGATGGGTGGGGTTGTTGACACTCGCAATTGTACGTTTTAATTCCACTTGCTTACATTAACAAATTTGGGTTGCAAATGTATGTGTTTTGAAATATTATTTTTTGGCAAAACTGGATGTGACACCCTTGCGTAAAATGTTGTAAGCTAATTCTTTGTAAAACCAAAATCTTATTACTTTTGACGAATTGAAAACCACCATAAATACCAAAATTTAACCATGAAAACCTATAACCCTGATTCCCTTCCCATCACTGCATGGTCAGAAGATGACCGTCCCCGTGAAAAATTACAGAACCTTGGCCGCCATGTTCTTTCCGATGCAGAGTTGCTGGCGATCCTTTTAGGATCGGGATCCCGCAATGAATCTGCCGTTGCCCTCGCCAAACGCATCCTTCAATCTGTCGATAGCAATCTCAATCAACTCGGCAAGCAGACCCTCGCCGAACTGATGAAGTTCAAAGGCATCGGCGAGGCCAAAGCCATCACTATTACCGCCGCATTGGAACTGGGTCGCCGCCGGCAGTCCTCCGATTTTATCGAACGCCCCGTGATTACCTGTAGCCGTGATGCTTATCTGGTCATCGCTCCCTCGTTGATGGATCACCCGCACGAAGAATTCTGGATGCTGCTTTTGAGCAAGGCCAATAAAGTCACCAGCAAAATGCAGATGAGCAGCGGCGGCACCGACGCCACCATCGTGGATGTAAAAATGCTGTTCCGAAAAGCCATCGAAGGGCAGGCCGTTTCCATTGTGGTCTGCCACAACCACCCCTCTGGCCGACTGCGCCCCAGTCAGGCAGATCTTGATTTGACGAAAAAAATAAAAGAGGCTGGGAGATTAATAGGTATTAACCTTTTGGATCACTTGATTATTGGTGATGGGGGGTATTATAGTTTTGCAGATGAGGGGGTGATGTGAGGGGGAAATGGCGATTATGGGCTATAGTTTTTTGAGGGGATTGTTCGTAATTTGGCTTACTCGAATAGATAGTTATATACACCTTGGATTATGTAACGACAAGTTATGTAGTATTATAAAAATAAATAATGGAAGAAGAACAAGAGTTTAAAAAAGGACAAAAATCATATTTAAAAAGATTTGTCAATTTATTCCAAAGTGATGCATCAATTGCTTTGGATGATTTTGCTGCCAACACAGAACAAAGTCTTTCTGACTTTGAGAAAACTAAGAAAGTATTAAATAGTGAAATTGAGACAATCAAAGAATTAATATCGACAATTGAAGAAAAGGAAAATGAATTACAAGTCAAACTTGACAAAATTTCAGAATTTCATTCAACTATTTTCGAAGGGGATACTGATGGAAATGTGATTTCCGAAGAAATTGAAGGGTTTGTAGATGAGTTTAATGAATATAAAAAGGAAGTTGAGAACCACAAAGAGAATATTGAGGAATACAAATTTGAATTGTTTGGCCATGAGGACGAAGAAGGTAATGAAGTTACTGGGTTAAAGCATAAAATCGAAAGTTTAAAAAAACAATTACAAGGTACAATAAAAAAAAGTCAGGCAGATTTAGATTCATATTATAGCTCAAACAGCAAAAAACAAGAGGATCTTTTTAATAAGATTGAAGGTCTTTTGAAAGGAGCAAGTACTGTTGCACTGGCAAAAGCATTTAAGGAACATAAAGATTCATTTGTGACATCTAATTACATATGGATGGTATTATTTGTAATTTCTGTATTATCGATGATGGGGATTTCTTTATGGGGTTTTATTAATGCCAATTATGAATTTAAAGATATGTGGAAATATACTCTTGGTAACCTTCCTTTTATTGGTGGTGCAATTTGGCTTGCTATTTACTCCAGTAAGCAAAGAAGTCAAAATAAAAGACTCCAACAAGAATATGCTTTCAAGGAAGATGTAGCCAAAATTTATTATGGGTTAAAACAAGAAATTGAAGAATTGGGTGAATCTGAGATGGGGAATAAGTTAATGTCTAAGATGCTTGAAACAGTATTAATCGTAGTTAGCATTAATCCGAGTGAAACGCTAGACAGTAAATCTCACAATGATAAAGGACCAATAGTCGAAGCTCTTAATAACGCAACAGAAATAATTAACAAGATGAAAGAACCTACATAACATTATGCAAAACGTCAATGCTCCCATTCGGTCGCTACTACGTTTGCTCGGCCGGTCAGACTGTTAAAAAATATCCTGCTAGTCTCCGACGAGCGCTTGTGAGAGCCAAACAAAGAGTTACATCCAAGTCACAGACTTAAAAGAGAGATTGAATTATCATAAAAAACATTGATCTAGATATTTTCTGATAGAATATTCATGCAAGAAGTAAACATATTTATATCATATGCAAAGAACGATTACAGTATCGTAAAAAAGACTATTCAAAACTCGATGAATTTTCACGTTTTTACTCAAAACAGAATTAAATTTAAAACAAAATTTTGGTGGGATACACATATGATTCCAGCAGAAAAATGAAACGACCAAATTGTTCAAGAAATAAATAAAGCTGATTTAGTAATATGCATGTTGAGCCCAAGTTTTTTCGAATCGGAATTTATATGGCAAACAGAATTGCCCTTATCATTTGAAAGAAAAGAGATCTATGGTATAGGTGTTTTAGGTGTACTTATACATGAATGTGATTTTAATTATTCATTAATTAAAAACTTTGAAATTATTCCAAAAAGTAAAGCAAGGTTGAAAGCTGTTTCCTCGTGGAGGTCAAAAAAAAAGTGTTGGAATGCTATCAAATCAGCTGTAAAAATTAGTATTTATAATTCTTATGATAGATTGCCTGAACCTCTCAAATACAAACCTGAAACTTTATCGTCAAAAGCAAATGCAGAATATAAAAAGCAGTTTTTTAACCCAACCATTCAAAGGTTTGATAAAATATTAAAAAAGAAACGAAGAAAGGTAAATCCAAAAAAGAAACGATCGATCTGGGACATTTTAAAAGGAATATTATTAAAAATTGTTATTGCGTTGATTCTGGTTATCATCCTGTTTTTTTTATTTAAGTTGTATTAAACAAATACCCCGCTGGTTTCAGACTCCAGTCTGAAACCCTATATCCTGCTCGTCTCTGACAAACGTTTACCTGTTGGTGCTGGACTCCGTCCAGTTCAGAAAGTACAAAAGGTCTCAGCCCTTTATTAAATAAAGAACCAGCCAAAGTCTGGCACTATCAGATACGGGTAAAAAATAGTATCCAAGTGACAGACTTAGACGAGCGGTGAAAATTTATTAAACAAACTACAATCAAAACCCTGGAAAAATGAAAAAAGAACTCATCACAGAATTATTTCAAAAATTTGAAGATGCTTGCTATGATTTAGACGGTTTAGAATGTTGGAGTGCAAGAGAATTACAGGAAATTCTTGGTTACAAGGATTGGAGGAATTTCACAAACACAATTCAAAAGGCCGCAAAATCCTGCGAAAACTCAGGAGAAGATGTTAAAAACCATTTCGTTGGCGTCAACAAAATGGTCAAATTAGGAAGTGGCTCTGAAAGAGAAGTTCAAGATGTAGCCCTAACGAGGTATGCTTGTTATTTGGTTGCCCAAAATGGTGATCCGGCAAAACCGGAAATAGCATTTGCACAAACATATTTTGCAGTTCAGACCAGAAAACAAGAATTGATAGAACAGCGTCTGCTCGACATTGCAAGGGTGAATGCGAGGGGAAAACTATCAAAATCCGAAAAGAAGCTTTCGGGGATTATTTATGAGAGGGGTGTTGACAATAGGAGTTTTGCTGTTATTAGATCCGAGGGAGACAAGGCATTATTTGGTGGACGTACTACTCAGTTTATGAAACAAAAATTAGGCATTCCTTCGAGTAGGCCTCTTGCTGATTTTCTTCCAACATTGATGATAAAGGCAAAAGATTTTGCTACAGAACTGACGAGCCATAATGTGGTTGATAAAGACCTAATGGGAGATAGAGCAATATCTAAAGAACATGTGGACAATAATAAAGAGGTCAGAAGTATTTTATTAAAAAGAGGTGTAAAACCCGAAGAACTCCCACCTGCTGAGGATGTGAAAAAAGTTCAAAGAAGGATTGATAACACAGAAAAGAAAATTTTGAAAGAAATAAAAAAAGATAAAAAGTAAATGCAAATTACAGCCTGTTGGTGCTGGACTCCGTCCAGTTCAGAAAGTACATAAGGTCTCAGACCTTTACAAAATAAAGAACCTGACAGGGCCAGCACAAACGAATACAAGTTTAAACCAACTCAATAACCACCTACTAAAAGTAGGTGGGTTGGAATTGCGACTGAAAGTCGCTGTTAAGGCTAAAGCCATCTAAAGGTTTTGACTAAAGTCAACTAAAGACTGGGACTAAAGTCATTTCCCGATCTGAAAACCGTCATC